>JBOGDF010000068.1:0-18758 GCA_050701635.1 Micromonosporaceae bacterium
CCCCCCGACCCGGCCCGGGACCCCGGCCTGCGCCGAGCCCGAGGCCGGCCCCGAGCCCTCGACCCGCGCCCAGCCCGATCCCGATGACTGATCCGATCCCGCCACCCGACCCGATCTCGCCACCCGGCCCGATCTTGACCCCCGGCGCCACCACGGGCGAGCCGGAGCAGGTGCTCGCCGACTACCCGCTGGTGATCGACGAGGACACGCTGCGCGAGGTGGTGCAGGAGCCGGCGCCGCTGCAGCAGGTGCACGCCGGGTTGACCCACAAGCTGGCCAGCGCCAAGGGCGACGCCGCCCGGGCCCGGCTGCTCGGACTGCGGGCCGTGGTGTCCCGGCTGCTCGGTCAGCTCAAGGAAGCCCTCGAGGACGCCGAGCCCGCGTTACGGCACGCCCAGGCCACCGGCTCCGCCCGGCGGATCGCCGTAGCCTCTACCCGGCTGGCCCGGGTGCACCAGTGGCGCGGCGAGTACGACGTCGCCGACGAGCTCTACCAGCGGGCCCTCGACGCCGGCATCCCGGACCGGCTGCGCGCCGCCATCCACCACCACTTCGGCACCAGCTGCTACGACCAGGGCCGGTTCCTGGAGGCGATCCACCACTTCGAGACCGTACTTGCGCTGCAGCCCGGCCAGGACGCCGACAAGCTGGCGGCCACCGGGCGGGCGTTCACCGCGATCAGCCGGCGCGCCACCCTGAAAGGGTTCGGGCCGTTCCCGCGTACCCGGGCCGAGATCCTGCAGGAGTCGGCGCCGCCGCTGCTGCGGTTCCACGAGGTGTTCCGGCGGTACGGCTACGCCGACGCCGACGGCCACGGCGTGATCCCGCCGGCGTACCACCAGGCGTACCAGTTCTCCGACGGGGTGGCCTGGGTGCAGCCGGACACCACCGAACGCTGGTCGGCGATCGACACCACGGGCGAGGTGCTGATCTCCGGCACCGACTTCCAGTCGGTGGGGCCGTACAGCGAGGGGCTGGCGTGGGTGGTCTCCGACCCGGTGGTCGGCTGGTACGCCATCGACCGGCACGGCATCACCATGGTGCCCCCCGCCGGCTACACCGACGCCCGCCCGTTCCACGCCGGGCTGGCCGCGGTGTGCCGCAACGGGCTGTGGGGCGCGGTGGACCGGGACGGGCGGGAAGTCGTCCCGATGGAGTACACCGCGTTCCGTACCGCCAGCTCGGACGCGGTGTACCTGGGCGGCTTCAGCTCCGAGGGGCTCGCCGTGGTGGAGCGCAAGGGGCGGCTCGGCGTGATCAACCGGGACGCCGACCCGGTGGTGCCGCTGGTGTTCCAGCAGATCGAGATCCACCCGGTCGGGTTCCTGGTGATGCCGCCGCCGAAGAACCCGGACTACACCGACCCGTTCCGCTCCACTCAGGACCTGGCCGACGGCTGGGGCGCGATGGACCGGGGCGGCGAGCTGGTGGTCGAGACCGTACATCCGAACCGGGCCGAGGTGCTCGAGCAGCTGGAGAAGCTGCTCCGCGATACCCAGCCGATCCTGTGATCTGGCTCGCGCGCCGCTGGCGGTGACGCGCACTAGGGTCGGTGCATGGAGTTTCGACACCTCGGCCGCTCGGGCCTGAAGATCAGTGAAATCTCGTACGGCAACTGGATCACGCACGGCTCGCAGGTGGAACAGGACACCGCGATCGCCTGTGTGAAGACCGCCCTGGACGCTGGCATCACCACCTTCGACACCGCCGACGTGTACGCCGGCACCAAGGCCGAGTCGGTGCTCGGCGAGGCGCTCGACGGCGTACGCCGGGAAGGTCTGGAGATCTTCACCAAGGTCTACTTCCCCACCGGCGACGGGCCGAACGACCGCGGACTGTCCCGCAAGCACATCCATGAGTCGATCAACGGCTCGCTGAAGCGGCTGCGTACCGACTACGTGGACCTCTACCAGGCCCACCGGTACGACCACTCCACCCCGCTGGAAGAGACCATGCAGGCCTTCGCCGACGTGGTACGCGCCGGCAAGGCGCTCTACATCGGGGTCTCCGAGTGGCGCGCCGAGGAGCTGCGGGCGGCCGCCGCGCTCGCCAAGGAGCTGCACGTGCCGCTGATCTCCAACCAGCCGCAGTATTCGATGCTGTGGCGGGTGATCGAGGCCGAGGTGGTGCCGGCGTCGGAGGAGCTGGGCATCAGCCAGATCGTGTGGTCGCCGATCGGCCAGGGCGTGCTCACCGGCAAGTACCTGCCCGGCCAACCGCCGCCGGAGGGCTCGCGCGCGCTGGACCCGAGCGGCGCGTACTTCATGAAGAAGTTCCTCACCGACGACGTACTGACCCGGGTGCAGCAGCTCCAGCCGGTAGCCGAGGAGGCGGGGCTGTCGCTGGCCCAGCTCGCGGTCGCCTGGGTGCTGCAGAACCCGAACGTGGCCAGCGCGATCATCGGCGCCTCCCGGCCGGAGCAGGTCACCGAGAACGTCAAAGCGGCGGGGGTACGCCTCGACCCGGCGATCCTGAAGGCGATCGACGAAATCGTGGACCCGATCGCCGAACGCGACCCGGCCCGTACCCAGAGCCCGCGCGAGGACTGACCGGCCGATGACCGACCAGAAGCTGGCCGCGCTGGCGGCCGACCACTTCGCGGCCATGATGTCCGCCGAACCGTTCTGGGCGACGATGTTCGGCGTCCCCGGGTACGACGCGCTGGCGCCCGACCGCAGCCGGGAGGCCGCCACCACGCGGCTGGCCACGATCGACGCGCTGAGCGGCCGGCTCGACGGGATCGACGCCGCCGGGCTGTCCGACACCGACCAGATCACGTACTCGATGCTGCGCCGGGAGCTCACCGACGAACGGGACCAGCTCGCCGCCGGGCTACTCGAGGTGTCGGTCAGCGCCGGGGTGGCGGGCGCGCTGTCGGAGGTGCTGGCCGCCGTACCGACGGTCACGATCACCGGCGCCGAGGCGGCGGAGGCGTACCTGAGCCGGCTGGGCAACCTGGCCGGCTTCTTCGACGGTCTGCTCGAGCGGCACCGCCAGGCGGTGGCGGACGGCCGTACCCCGACCGCGCTCGGCGTACGGCAGGCGATCGAGCAGGTCGACGGCTACCTGGCCGCGCCCGACGCCGACCCGCTGCTGCGTCCGGCGCCACCCGCCGGAGTGGACGCCGACGCCTGGCGGGCGCGGATCGGGCACGTGCTCACAGACGCGCTGCACCCGGCGTTGCGCCGCTACCGGGACGGGCTGGCCTCGGCACTGCTGCCCGTCGGGCGGGACGAAGAGCACGTCGGGGTGTGTCACGTACCGGGTGGTCCGGAGGGTTACCTGGCGGCGGTACGCGGGCACACCACCACCGAGCTGACCCCGGACGAGATCCACCAGCTCGGGCTGACGTTCGTCACCGAGCTGCGGGGCGAGTTCGCGGAGCTGGGCGGGCGGGCGCTGGGGACGGACGACGTACCGGAGGTGCTGCGGCGACTGCGGGAGGATCCGGCGCTGCGCTTCGAGACCGCGGAGCAGATCGTGGACACCGCCCGGGTGGCGCTGGCGCGCGCCGAGGAGGCGCTGCCGGAGTGGTTCCACAGCTACCCCACCGCCCCGTGTGAGGTACGCGAGATGCACCCCAGCGAGGCGAAGGGCGGCGTACTGGGCTACTACATGCCGCCGGCCGGCGACGGCAGCCGCCCCGGGCTGCACGTGATCAACACGTACGCCCCGCAGACCCGGCCCCGCTTCGAGTACGAGGCGCTCGCGTTCCACGAGAGCGTGCCCGGGCACCACACCCAGATCGCGATCTCGCAGACGCTGACCGACCTGCCGGACTTCCGCCGGTTCGGTTTCGTCACCGCGCACGGCGAAGGCTGGGGGCTCTACTCGGAGCGGCTGGGCGAGGAGATGGGGCTCTACACCTCGGATCTGGCGCGGCTCGGGATGGTCTCGTTCGACGCCTGGCGGGCCTGCCGGCTGGTGGTCGACACCGGCATGCACCACCTGGGCTGGTCACGTACGCAGGCGATCGAGTTCATGCGCGACAACACCGCGCTGTCGGAGTCGAACATCGTCAACGAGGTGGACCGCTACATCGCGATGCCGGGTCAGGCGCTGGCGTACCTGGTGGGGCGGATCCGGATCCGGCAGCTGCGGGAACGCGCCCGGCAGGCGCTCGGCACGAGCTTCGACATCCGCGACTTCCACCACCAGGTGCTCGGCCACGGCCCGCTGCCGCTGGACACCCTGGGCGACGTGGTCGACCGCTGGGTGGCCCGCGGCGGCAAGGACGCCGGCGTGCCGGCATGAGCCGCGGCTGCGTGCCTGTGTGATCCGCGTGTCAGGGCGGTGACAGCGGCCGGCCGTAGTGTCCAGCCGGATCACGGGTCACCACCACCACGGGGGATGGAATGGACAGCACACACCGGCCTGGACGGCGTACCCACCGGATGGGTCTGGTTCTCGGCGGGTTGGCGGTCGCCGGCATGATCGGCGTCGCCGCCGTCGGGTACGCCGAGAGCACCGCCACCACCGTGGCCACGCCGCGCTTCACCGACTCGTTCGACGGGGCGGTCGACACCGACCCGACGTACGGGTTGAACGACAGCGTCGCCGGCCGGCAGCACGGTGAACAGCGGGGCGTGACGTACACCCGGGTGTCCGGAGTCTGGTATCCCGCGTCGCCGCCGCGAGCGTGGTATTCGCAGGTCAACCACGTGCACCGGCGCGGCGCGCTGTCGTTCTGGAAGGGCCACTCCGCGGTACGGATGGACGCCCCGGTACGCGCCGGCGGCGACGGCCGGACGTACGTCACCGCGACCGTCGACCCGGTGAACGGCGACACCGGCTCCGGGCAGTGGGCGTCGGTGGTGCTCTCCCCCGACGCCCAGAGCTCCGGGTACGTCACCAACTCCGACGTCGCGATCGGGGTGATCGTCCGTTCCGACGGCCGGGTCGCCGCGTTCCATCGGGGACAGCCGGTGCCGCTCACCGGCACCACCACTGCCACGCCCGACAGCAACGGCCGGTTCCGTACCACCGTGATCGGTACGCCGGGCCAGCGCGGCGTCACCATCGAGGTCAACGGCGCCACCATGCGGGGCACGCTGGCCAACCCGCTGCCGGCGGCGAACACGCTGTTCCTCGGCGCGTACCTCGACGACAGCAACGCGACCAGCACCGTGCACCACCTGGCGGCGTCGGCGGTCGACACCACCGGCCTCACCAGCCCAGCCAGCTCCGGGCTGCGGCACTTCGGCTACTTCGCGGCGCGACTCACCGACACCACCGGCAACCACCTGCCGCAGATCGCCGGCCGCTCCAACCGCAACCACGTCAACATCAGCGACTACTCCCGGTACGCCCCCGAGGTGCTCGACTCCTGCCGGCCCGCGTCCTGCGTGGTCTACACCGGCTTCGAGTTCTTCACCGGCTGCGACGCCGAGCACAGCCCGGACTGCCGGCTCTACCCCGACTACGCCGCGCGCTGGCAACGGCTGGCCGACGCCGTACGCCCCAAGCTGGACAAGGTCGCGGCGTTCTACCTGCTCGACGAGCCCTACCACCACGGCGCCCGCCCCGCCGATGTCGCGACCGCGGCGCGCACCATCAAGCAGACCTTCCCGAACGCGACGGTGATGCTGGTGGAGGCCGGCTACCAGGTCAGCACGATCGAGGTGCCCGCCGAGGTGGACTGGGTCGGATTCGACGAGTACTGCAAGCCGGTCGCCACCGTGGAAGGCATCCTCAACACGCTCGAAGCGCGTACCCGGCCGGAGCAGAAGCTGTTCCTGTTCCCGCAGGCCGCGCCGCTGGGGATGTGTGGCGGTGCCCCCGGGTACGGCACCGACGAGGAGCTCGCGCGGCTGCAGTGGGACTACCTGGCGCTCGCCGAGCGGCACCCGCGGGTGGCCGGGCTGATGACCTTCGGTGTCTGGGTGGAGGGCACCTCGCCGTCGCAGCTGCCCGCCACCACCGACGCCCACGAACGGATCGCCGCCCGCATCACCACCCGCCGCTAGCCGATTGCCTCCGCCCGGCGGCGGCGCCCCGCGTGGTGGCGTCAGGCTCGGGTGTAGAGGCGGGCGACCACCTCTTCGATGTCGGGCTCCAGCACCGAGACGTCGCGCAGCGAGCCGAGCTGGGCCAGCCGCGCCACCAGCTGCCCGGCGGTGGCGGTCTCCAGCCGGTACGTGACCCGCCGCCCCTCGGCCGCCACCGACTCGATGCTGGCGCCTGGAAGCGGCGGCCCACCATCCACCGGCTCGTCGAGATCGACCACCACGCGGCGGCGGGAGCCGTACCGGTCGTGCAGCGCGTCGAGGGTGCCGTCGTGCACCACCTGACCGCGGTCGATCACCACCAGCCGGCGGCACAGCCGTTCGATGTCGGCCAGGTCGTGGGTGGTGAGCACGATCGTGGTGTCGCCGCGGCCGCCCAGCTCGGCGAGGAACGCGCGTACGGACTGTTTGCTCACCACGTCCAGGCCGATGGTCGGCTCGTCCAGGAACAGCACCTCGGGGCCGTGCAGCAGGGCGGCGGTCAGCTCGCCGCGCATCCGCTGGCCGAGCGAGAGCTGGCGTACCGGCGTGTCGAGGAACTCGTCCAGCTCGAGCAGCTTGCGGCAGCCGGTGAGCCGGCTGGCGTGAGCGTCAGCCGGCACCCGGTGGATGTGGCGCAGCAGGTCGAAGGAGTCTCGCAGCGGCAGGTCCCACCACAGCGCCGAGCGCTGCCCGAACACCACTCCGATCCGGCGCGCCAGCCGCACCCGGTGCGGCACCGGTTGCAGGCCGCAGACCCGTACCTCTCCCCCGCTGGGGTGCAGGATGCCGGTCAGCATCTTCAGGGTGGTGGACTTGCCCGCGCCGTTCGGGCCGATGTAGCCGAGCAGCTCGCCCCGCTCGATCGTCAGGTCGATGCCGTCGACCGCCGCCACCGTGTGCGTCTCGCGCCGGAACCGGCCCACCTTGCGGCGTACCCGGAAGTCCTTGCGCAGCCCCCGCGCCTCGATCATCGCGCCTCCCGTCATGAGCCGGTGCTCCGGTAGTGCCGGATTCCGGTACGCCACAGCAGCCCCGCCAGCCCGGCCGCGACCAGCGCCACCACCGGGCCGAGCCACCGTACGGCGTCCGGCGCGCCCAGCGGATCCGGCCGGTCCAGCAGCACCAGCGCCGGGTAGTACGCCACGAACGCGAACCCCAGTCCGAAGGCGAACAGCTTCCGGAACCAGCCCGCGTAGATCGTCACCGGATAGATCGTGAAATCCCGCCCGCCGTACGTGAACGCGTTCGCCAGCTCGCCCGACTCGATCCACCAGAACGCCACCGTCGCGCCGGCCACGAAGATCGAGGAGAACATCACCGCGCCCACCAGCGGCGCCAGCAGCGCGGCCGCCGCCCGGGTCAGGGTCCAGTCGATGTCGACCACAGCGAACGCGATCCCCAGCAGCAGCACCGACTGCACCAGCCGGCCGACCCGCCGGAACGCGAAGTCCAGCGCGAGCAGCTGCGGCAGCACCCGCAGCGGGCGCATCAGCACCGCGTCCAGCAGCCCGGTGCGTACGTACTCCCGGAGCCGTTCCACGTTGCCGACCGCCAGGTCCGCCAGGCTGAAGCCGACCATCGCCAGCGCGGTCATCAGGAACACCTCGGACGGGCGGAATCCCGCGAGCGCGGGCGTGACCAGGAACAACACCAGCACCGAGACCACGTCGAGGATCGCGAATCCGGCGTTCGACGCCAGGTCGATCGCGAACGACACCCGGTACTGCGCCTGGCCCCGTACGTTCGCCACCAGCAGCCGCCAGTACGCCGCGACCGCCCCGGCCGGAGCGCGGTCGCCGACCTGTGGCGCCGACACCTCAGCCACCTTGGATCACCAGCCGGCGTACCGCCCGGTGCTGCACCAGCCGGCACAGCGCCAGCCCGGCCACCGCCCAGCCGGCCTGCACCGTCAGGATCCGGAGCTGACCGGCGGCGCCGCCGTACTCCACGAAGATGTCCAGCGGCGCCTGCAGCATGGACGGGAACGGAGTCGCCAGCCACAGCAGCGGCTGCGCCCAGTCGGGCAGGAACCGGATCGGGAACACCAGCCCGGACAGCACCGTCGACCCGAGCAGCCAGCCGCTGCGTACGCCGCGCGGATCCAGCAGCCAGAACGCCGTCAGGTTGGTCAGGTAGCGGAACGCGAAGCAGACCACCACGGCCAGCACGATGCTCGCCACGAACAGCGGGTAGCTGGCGAACCGGCGTGGGGCGTACATGTCGAAGGCGAGCGCGGCGACCAGCAGCGGCACCGCGAACCGGGTGATCATCGCGTGGCCGGCCCGCCCGAGATCGGCGGCCAGGTACGCCGTCACCGGATCCACCGGGCGCAGCAGGTCGGCGGTGACCGCACCGGTGCGTACCCGGTCGGCGAGCTCGAAGTCGCCCCAGATCCCCACCACGCCGATCAGCCCCTGGCCCAGCCAGACGTAGCTGACCAGCATCGACGCGTCGTACCCGGCGGCGACGCCACCCGCGCCGGCGGCGACCGCGACCAGCACGTACGTACGCAGGAACCCGAAGACCGTGTTCGTGAAGGTGGCCGCCAGCGTGGCCTGCCGGTACGCCGACCAGCGGCGGAACCCGGCGCCGGTGAGCGCCAGAAACGTACGCGCAGACACCCTAGTCAGGAGGGAGCAGGGACATGTCGTACTCAGCGCGGTCGTCTTCGAGCAGGGTCACCTTGGCCACGCCCGACTCGGCCAGCTCCCGCCACTCCTGCCCGAGCCAGGATTCGGCGTCGGACTGGCTGGCGAACACCTCCACCGGCCCGGCGGCCGGTTCACCGTCGGCATCCTCGTAGCGCCACGTCCACGGCATCTGCGTGCTCCCCTCGACCGGTGCAGCCACCCTAACCGAGGCCGCTACGGTCGTAGGCGTGCACACGTTGGTGTTGGGCGGCATCAGGTCCGGGAAGTCCGCGTACGCCGAGCGGCTGCTCACCGGCGCGACGCGAGTGAGCTACCTCGCCACCGCCGTGGAGCGTCCCGGCGACGCGGAGTGGGCGGCGCGGCTGGACGCTCATCGGATGCGGCGTCCGGCGGGGTGGCGTACCCGCGAATGCGGCGAGAAACCGCAGCTGCTGCCGCAGCTGGTCGGCGAGGCGGGGGCCGGCGAGACGCTACTGGTGGACGACCTCGGCGGCTGGGTCACCGCCGTGCTCGACGCCGCCGCATGGCAGGGCGGCGTCGACACCGGCGAGCTGACCGCGGCGCTGCGCGACAGCCGCGGCGACGTGGTGCTGGTCAGCCCCGAGGTCGGGTTGACGATCGTGCCCGACAACGCGGCGGCCCGGATGTTCGCCGACGCGCTGGGTACGGTCAACCAGGCCGTCGCGGAGGTCTGCGACCGGGTGGCGCTGGTGGTCGCCGGGCAGCCGCTGTGGATCAAATCCACTCGGGGCTCTAACCTCACCCCGTGACCCTCGCCGAATCCCTCGACATACCGCTGCCGGACGACGCCGCCCGTACCGGGGTGGCGGAACGGCTCGCCCGGCTCGACCTGCCCGGGGCCGGGTTCGGCGGGCTCACCGACGCGATCAGCTGGGCGGCGGGCGTCCAGGGCACCGCCAACCCGGCGTCGTTTTCGCAGGTACGCGTGATGCTGCTGGCCGGCGACCACGCGGGCGGGATCGCCGCCGGCGCCTCCCCCGACGAGTCTTCACGCAGGGCGCGCGCGGAGCTGGCCGGGACCGGTCCGATCGCCCGGCTGGCCGCGCAGGCGGGCGCCACCCTGGAGCTGGTCGACGCCGGGCTGGCCGGAGAGCCACTGGCCCCCGACAGCACCACCCGGGTACGCGACGGCGCCGCCCCGATCGACACCGACGACGCGTGCACCGCCGAGCAGGCGGCGGACGGGTTCGCGCTGGGACGGCGGCTCGCCGACTCGATCGCCGACTCCGGCGTCGACCTGATGCTGGTGGCCAGTCTCGGGGCGGGTGCGGAGGTGGCGGCGGCCGCCGCGGCGGCGTACCTGACCGGTGCCGAGCCGCCCGGGCTGCTAGCGCGCGTAACCGGTCCGGACGGCCGGATCGACGACGCCGCCTGGATGCGCCGCTGCGCCGCGCTGCGGGACGCGCTGTCCCGGGTACGGCACCGCCCCCACGACCCGCACACCGCGCTCGCCGCGCTCGGCGGGCCGGCGCTGGCGGTGGCCACCGGGCTGGTGCTGGGCGCGGCGGCACGGCGTACCCCCGTGGTGCTCGATGGTCCGGTGGGGCTGACCGCCGCGCTGCTGGCACGGGACATCGCCGGGCAGGTCAGCCACTGGTGCATGGCGCCCGACACCTCCCGCCACCCGACCTCCAAGATGGTCGCCAACTGGATCGGGCTGGAGCCGTTCTTCGATCTGCGGCTCGACCTGGGCGAAGGCGCCGCGGCGCTCACCACGCTGCCGGTGCTGCAGTCCGCGCTGGCGTTGGCGCACACCACCGAGCCCGCGCCGTCGTCGGAGGCGGCGGAGTGATCGACGGGGTACGGCTGGCGCTGACCACGTTCACCGTGGCCCCGATCCGGGCGGGCGCCGTGGACCGGCGTACCGCGGGGATCGCGATGAGCCTGGCGCCGTTGGTGGGCGCGCTGCTCGGCGCCCTCGCGGCCGGCGTCGCCCTCCTCCTTACTTTGGTGGGTACGCCGCCGCTGCTGGCCGCCGTCGTTGTGGTCGCCGCCGGGGTGCTCGCCACCAGGGCGCTGCACCTGGACGGGCTCGCCGACACCCTCGACGCGCTCGGCTCGTACCGCGGTCCGGAGCGCGCGCGGGAGATCATGAAGCAGCCCGACGTCGGACCGTTCGGGGTGGTCGGGATCGTGCTGGCGCTGTTCGCGCAGGTGGCCGCGGTGTCCGCGCTGCTCACCCGGCCGCCCCTGGTGGTGCTCGGTGCCCTGGTGCTGGCCGCCGCCACGGCACGGCTCGCGGTCACGTTCGGGTGCGCGTACGGCGTACCGGCGGCGCGTCCGGAGGGGCTGGGCGCCACGGTCGCCGGTACGGTCCCGTGGCCGGTGCCGGCGGCCTGGCTGTGGCTGCTGGTGCTCGCCGCCGTGGCGGTGTTCCCGGATCGCCCCTGGCACGGCCCGCTCGCCGTCCTGGCCGGCCTCGCCGCCGGCGGCCTGCTCACCTGGCACGCCGTACGCCGCGTCGGCGGCATCACCGGCGACGTCCTCGGCGCCACCCTGGAGCTCACCGCCACGATCACGCTCCTAGCCCTAGCGCTGGGATAGCTACGGCGCGACGGGCTTCTCCATCCGGACCAGCGGCACCGGTGCGCCGCCGGTGTCGTCCTCGAGGTGCTCCACCGGGCGGAACCCGTACGCCGCATACAGCGGCTGCCCGGCGAGAGTCGACATCAGCGACAGCCGGGTGAAGCCCTCCGCCGCGGCGGCCTGCTCGCACAGCGTCAGGATCAGCCGCCCGATCCCCCGCCGTACGTGTGCCGGGCTGGTGTACATCGCACGCACCCGTGCCGGCTCATTCGCCGGGTCGAGCAGCTCCGGATCGCGGCCCGGCGTGGTGTTGCCGCCGTACAGGGTCGCCCGGCGGGACCAGCCGCCGCAGCCGACGACCGCCCCGTCCTCCTCGACCACGAAGTACGTGCCGTCCGCGATCAACTGGTCGTCGATGCCCATGATCGCCCGGCTGGACGCGATCTGCGCGGCGCCGAGGAACCCCTTCTGGAGCTCCCCGATCGCCGCGTCCATCAGCTTCGCCAGCGCCGCCGCGTCATCCGCGGTCGCCAACCGGTACGTGAACCCCATCTTTCGATGATGCTCCGACCGCTCAGGAGTTGGGGCCGTCGGGCGCTGCGCCGCATGCGTTCACTCCACATCTGTCCCGTAGATCCGTTTGCCGTTCCCGTCGTACACGTCGACCTGCAGCTGCGAGACGGGGACGCCCTTCGGTGTCACCACCCACCAGACCTTGACGTCGGGGTCCTCGGACCAGGGTGCGGTCTTCACCGGGTACGACACCCCGTTCACGGTGGCGGTGATCTTCCCGTACGGCCCGACAAGTGTTCCCAGCCCGAGGCCACGCCCGTCGGCGAGCCGAGACTGGATGGTCCAGCCGCTCAGGCCCGCACCGAATGGCAATTGCTGGGGGCCTTCGGGCGCGAGCTTCTCCCGCAAGGCACCGGTCTCCGGATCCCGCCGGGCGATCACCGCGCCGACGTACTCGCCCTTGCCGTTGAACGAGACCACGACCTCGCCCTGCTTGGCCAGCTCGCCGGTACGGATCAGGTCACCGAGCTGCGGCGCCGTCGCGGGGTCGAAGTCACGCTCTGGATCGGTCGGCGGTGGGGTCGGGGTGAAAGGTCGGTCGGTCTCCAGGAGCGCACCGCGGGCGTCGTACGCCCGGATCTGGAGGTCGTCCACAGAGTCCTCGCGGGCGATCACCTCATCGCCACTCGGCAGGTCGGCCCAGAACGCGATCACCTTCGGATTACTGCTGAGCCGGCGCATCGAGGCTGGGTACGCGGTGCGCTCGCCCTTCTTGACGTACCCGACCTGGCTGAGGTATTCGATCCGCGCGGCGTCGCCGATGTACATGCCATAGCCACGTCCCGTCGACGACCAACTGCGGTACGCCACCCAGTTGCCCCGCTGGGAATCCTTAGAGACGCCCCTCTGCCCGGGCATCTCGTATTCCGAGTCACGATCCTGAACCACGCCCGTGTCCGGATCCAGCACACCGTTCCTGAGTTCGACCGCGCCCTGGTCGCTCATCTGGAACCACAACACCAGCTCGGTGCGACCCGTCCCGTCGTACGGGAGGCCGGTACGGATCGGCTCGTCGACGACCCGCCAGCCCGTCTCCGGTTTCGGCAGCTGGAGACCACCGGACGCGGTCGGGGCCGGGCGCTCGGTGGGGGACTTCAGCAGCAGCACGGGTGCGGCGATCGCCAGCACGGCGAGCACTGCGATCCCGGTCAGCACCAGCCCGCGGCGGGTGCGTTGCTGGCCGGCGCGCTGGCGTACCCCCTCGGTAGAGATTTTGAATTCAGGCTGCTCGGCGTGCGCCGTCAGTGCGGCGCGCAGCTCCTTCATATCGTGGCTCACGGCGTTCCCTCCATCGCGATCGCGCTGGTCTGCCCGCCGTCGGCGAGCGTTGGAGAGACGCGCAGCTTTCTGAGGGCGCGGAACGCGGTGCTCTTCACCGTGCCGATGGAGATCCCGAGCTCGGCGGCGGCCTGTGCCTCGGTCAGGTCGAGGTAGTACCGCAGCACGATCACCGCGCGTTCCCGCGGCGTCAGCGCCCGCAGCGCGGTCGCCAACGCCTCCCGGTCGGCGGCGTCGGAGGTCAGATCGCCCACCCCTGAGCGATCCGGCACCTCCGCCACGCTGTACTCCCGCCAGCGCCGCCGCCACCAGTCGGTGTGCAGATTGATCAACACCTTCCGGGTGTACGCGTACGCGTCGTCGCTGCGTACCCGCTTCCACGCCCGGTACGTGCGGGCAAGCGCATCCCGGACCATCTCCTCGGCCCGGGAACGATTCCCCGTCAACAGGTACGCCACCCGGCACAGCCGATCGGCGTTACCCCGCATGAAATCGGCGAAGTCGTGCCCTGCCGAGCCCTCGCTGTGATCGTCCATCACAGCCTCTTCAGCCGTACGTCCTACCTCCTGTACGGCCAAGTGCCAGGGAAGGTTGTCAGCGGGTCGCGCGACCCCGGCAGGTCACCGCACGTGCGGGGTGACGAACGGCGGCTTCACCACCGTCATCCGGCTGCGCCGGCCCCGGATGTCGACCTCCACCTCGGCGCCGTCGTCGATCCCGGCGCCGGTGTCGATCAGCGCCAGCGCGATCCCGACCTTCTTCGTCGGGGAGAACGTGCCGCTGGTGACCTCACCGATGCGGGCCTCGCCGGCGTACACCTCCATGTGGGCGCGCGGGATGCCGCGCTCGACGGCTTCCAGGCCGCGCAGCACCCGGCGGGGTCCGGCCTCCTTCTCGGCGACCAGCGCGTCCCGGCCCCAGAACGTCGGCTTCTTCCAGCCCACCGCCCAGCCGGCCCGAGCCTGCACCGGCGTGATCTCCATCGACAGGTCCTGCCCGTGCAGCGGATACCCCATCTCGGTACGCAGCGTGTCCCGGGCGCCCAGGCCGCAAGGCCGCGCCTCGATGCCGGTGCCGACCAGGGCGTCCCAGACCGCGACCGCCTCCGCCGCGGGGACCACCAGCTCGTACCCGTGCTCGCCGGTGTAGCCGGTACGGCACACCACCAGCGACGCGCCGTCGACGGTCGCCTCCGTGAAGCTCATGTACTCGTGGTCGGTGGGCAGCTTCAGCGCCGCCAGCAGCTCCGTGGACCGCGGCCCCTGGACCGCCAGCACGGCGTACTCGGCGTGCTGGTTGGTGACGGTCACGCCGTCCGGCGCGGCGGCGCTCAGCCGGCGGCACACCTCCGCGGTGTTCGCCGCGTTCGGGATCAGGAACACGTGGTCGTCGTCGTACAGGTACGCGATCAGGTCGTCCACCACGCCGCCGGTGGCCTCGTCGCAGCACAGCGTGTACTGCGCCTTGCCGGGAGCGATCCGTCCCAGGTCGTTGGTCAGGCACGCGTTGACGAACTCCGCCGCGCCCGGGCCGCGTACCGTCGCCTTGCCCAGGTGCGAGACGTCGAAGATGCCCACCGCTTCACGTACCGCGGTGTGCTCGGCGACCACGCCGCCGCCGGCGTACTCGAGGGGCATCTGCCATCCGCCGAAGCCGGCGAACTTGGCGCCCAGCGCGGCGTGACGATCGTGGAGCGGGGAACGCTGCAGGTCATCGGTCATGGCAGGAACCTACCGCGCTGGGCTGTACGCCCCACATCCCCGTAGCATCGCGGGAAGCATCACCCCGATCAATGCCGCTCGGAGCCCGCGGGTACCACCCGAACCACCCGCCTGTGCCCGCGAATGAAGGAGAGTAAGTGACGTCCGCTGCCATCATCGACGGTGACCCCACCGCCCTGTCCGTCGACGCCCTCGTGGTCGGGATCTACCAGGGCGAATCCGGCCCGGTGCCGGCCCCCGGCGCGGAACGGGTCGACGCCGCACTGGACGGCAAGCTCGCCGCCACCGTAGCCCTGCTGGGCGGCACCGGTCAGGCCGGCGAGGTCACCAAGCTCGCCACCCTCGGTACGGTGACCGCGCCGGTGGTGGCGGCGGTCGGGCTGGGCCCCCGCGACGACTGCACCGGCGACACCCTGCGCCGCGCCGCGGGAGCGGCCACCCGCGAGCTGGCCGGCTGCGACACGATCGTGCTGGCGCTGCCCACCTCCGACATCGACGGCCACGCCAAGCCGGCCGACACCGTCGCGGCGCTCGTCGAAGGCGCCCTGCTCGGCGGCTACCAGTTCGCCGGCTACAAGACCAAGGCCGACGTCAACCACCGCCACCCGGTACGCGACGTCCAGGTCCTGGTGGCCGACCGCAAGGACAAGGACGCCGGTGCCGAGGCGAAGCGGGCCAGCGTGATCGCGAGCGCGGTGAACCAGACCCGGGACTGGGTCAACACCGCACCCAACGAGCTGCGCCCGCCGCAGTTCGCCGACGCGGTGGCGGCCGCCGCGAGCAAGGTCAAGCTCGAGGTCGAGGTGCTCGACGAGAAGGCGCTGCGCAAGGGTGGGTACGGCGGCATCCTGGCCGTCGGCGAGGGCTCCGCGGCGCTGCCCCGACTGGTACGCCTGGCGTACCGGCCGCGCGGCGCCCGCCGCCACGTCGCACTGGTCGGCAAGGGCATCACCTTCGACACCGGCGGCGTGTCGATCAAGCCGGCGCAGGGCATGTGGGAGATGAAGGGTGACATGGGCGGCGCCGCCGCGGTCGCGGCCACCATGCTCGCGATCGCCGCGCTGAAGCCGAAGCTGTCGGTGACGGCGTACATCCCGATGGCGGAGAACATGCTCAGCGGTACGGCGTACCGCCCCGGCGATGTGGTCACCATGCGCAACGGCAAGAAGGTCGAGGTGCTCAACACCGACGCCGAAGGCCGGATGATCCTGGGCGACGCGATCGCGCGGGCCTGCGAGGACCAGCCGGACTACCTGCTGGAGACCTCCACCCTGACCGGCGGCCAGGTCACCGCGCTGGGCAAGCGGATAGCCGGCGTGATGGGCTCCGAGGAGCTCTGCGACCGGGTGCAACAGGCCGGCGACCGGGTCGGCGAGCCGTGCTGGCCGATGCCGATGCCGGAGGACATCCGCAAGCTGATGGAGTCCGAGCTGGCCGACGTCAGCCAGGTCGCCACCGGCATGGACCGCTCCGGTCACATGCTGCAGGGCGCGGTGTTCCTCTCCGAGTTCGTCTCCGACGGCGTGCCGTGGGCGCACATCGACGTGGCGGGGCCGTCGTACCACTCGGGCGAGCCGTACGGGTACGTGGTGAAGGGCGGCACCGGCGTACCGGTCCGCACCCTGGTCGAGATGCTCACCGACATCGCCGCCAACGGGTAAGCCAGGCGGCTGGGACGCTCAGGCGGCCTGGCGCTCAGGCGCTCGGGCGGCGCTTCTTGCGTTCGTTGTAGTCGCGCATGCGCTGGGGGTAGCCGACGAGGTTGGCGTCGTACACCGGGATGCTCAGGCGCTTGCCGAGGGCGTACGCCTCCTCGGGGGCGCCCACCCGGCGTCGCGTCCATTCGCCGTCATGCGCGATCAGCAGCACGGTCGGCTCGGTGACGTTGGTACGTGGCTCCAGGTACGCCTCGACGCCCCGGCGGCTCGCGACGAACTCTTCCAGGTGCGCGATGCCCGCCTTCAGTTCGCCCCGGTCGCGGCTGGATCCGGGCGCCTTGTCCCGGGCGCCGCGTAGCCGTCGAAACCACCCCACCTGCCGCACCTCCACGATGCCGTACTCCCGCGTCGCACGGTGCCCCGGTGACCCGGCCGTACCCCGTGACGCACCTTATCCCTTGTGAACAACCGTCGCCGCCCGACTATGCCTCGGCACCCGGTAGGTTCGCAGGTGGACGTCACCACGATCACCTCTCGCGGGTCACGTCGCGCACCGTACCCACCGGATGCCAAGATGGCGAACGGCACAATCGCATCACCCTGGGAGATTCCGTGAACCAGCCAAGCGCCGAATACGACCTCGTCATCCTCGGCGGTGGCAGTGGCGGCTACGCGTGCGCGCTCCGCGCCGTGCAGCTGGGCCTCACCGTCGCGCTGATCGAGAAGGACAAGCTCGGGGGCACCTGCCTGCACCGGGGCTGTATCCCCACCAAGGCGTTGTTGCACGCCGGTGAGATCGCCGACCAGGCCCGCGAGGCGGAGCAGTTCGGCATCAAGGCGACCCTCGAGGGCGTCGACATGGCCGGCGTCAACGCGTACAAGGACGGCGTGGTCGGCCGGCTCTACAAGGGCCTCCAGGGCATGATCAAGTCCGCCAAGATCGTCACCATCGAGGGCGAGGGCCGGCTGGTCGGTCCCACCACTGTGGACGTCGGCGGGCAGCGGGTCACCGGCAAGCACCTGGTGCTCGCCACCGGCTCGTACTCCAAGACCCTGCCCGGGCTGGACTTCGACGGCGAGCGGATCATCGACAGCGAGACCGCGCTGCAGCTGGACCGGGTGCCGAAGTCGGCGATCGTGCTGGGCGGCGGCGTGATCGGCGTCGAGTTCGCCAGCGCGTGGAAGTCGTTCGGCACCGACGTGACCATCATCGAGGCGCTCCCCCGGCTGGTCGCCGCCGAGGACGAGGACTGCTCCAAGCAGGTCGAGCGCGCGTTCCGCAAGCGGAAGATCAACTTCAAGACCAACAAACCCTTCGAAAAGCTGGAAAAGACCGATGCGGGGGTACGGGTCACCGTCGCCGGCGGTGAGACCGTCGAGGCCGAGCTGTTGCTGGTCGCCGTCGGGCGTGGCCCCACCACCCAGGGGCTCGGGTACGAGGAGCAGGGCGTCGCGATGGAGCGCGGCTTCGTACTGACCGACGAGCGGCTGCGTACCAACGTCCCGAATGTGTACGCCGTCGGCGACATCGTCCCGGGTATGCAGCTCGCCCACCGCGGCTTCCAGCAGGGCATCTTCGTCGCCGAGGACATCGCGGGGCTCAACCCGGCGGTGATCGACGAGAACGGCATCCCCCGGGTGACGTACTGCGAGCCCGAGGTGGCCTCGATGGGGCTGACGGAGGCCCGGGCCAAGGAGCAGTATGGCGCCGACAAGGTGAAGATCTACAACTACAACCTGGGCGGCAACGGCAAGAGCCAGATCCTCAAGACGCAGGGCTTCGTGAAGCTGGTCGGCGTGGCCGACGGTCCCGTGGTCGGCATCCACATGGTGGGCACCCGGGTCGGCGAGCTGATCGGCGAGGCACAGTTGATCTACAACTGGGAGGCGTACCCGTCTGACGTCGCCCAGCTGGTGCACATGCACCCGACGCAGAGCGAGGCGCTCGGAGAGGCCCACCTGGCGCTGGCCGGCAAGCCGCTGCACGCCCACAGCTGATTCGTTCGCACAACCGGATACAAGGAGTCGTACGACATGGCGGTCTCGGTCACGATGCCCCAGCTCGGTGAGAGCGTCACCGAAGGCACGATCACCCGGTGGCTGAAACAGGAAGGCGACCGGGTGGAGGCCGACGAGCCGTTGCTCGAGGTCTCCACGGACAAGGTCGACACCGAGATCCCGTCGCCCGCCGCGGGCGTACTGTCCCGGATCGTGGTGCCGGAGGACGAGACCGCCGACGTCGGCGCCGAGCTGGCGGTGATCTCCTCCGACGGTGAGGCCCCCGCCGGCGACGCCGGTACGGCCAGCGGCGACGCCAGCGGCGACGCCAACGCGGCGCCCGCC
>JBOGDF010000069.1:0-18636 GCA_050701635.1 Micromonosporaceae bacterium
CACGGGGGAGTCGGTGAGGGCTTCCAGGTCGGCGTACAGGCCGGCGATCGCGGGCCAGTCGGTGTCGGCGGCGTGCCGGGCGCGGGCGTGTTCGGCGGCGATCGCGGCCTGCAGCACGTACCGGCCGGGGCGGTGACGGCGCACCGCCTGGCGTACCAGAGAAAGGCCCTCGGTGATCGCGGCGGCGTCCCAGCGGGTGCGGTCCTGGTCGGGCAGCAGCACCAGCCCGCCGTCGGCGTCGAGCCGGGCGTCGCGCCGGGAGTGCTGCAGCAGCATCAGGGCGAGCAGGCCGCGTACCTCCGCCTCGTCCGGCATCAGCCCGGCGAGCACCCGTCCCAGCCGGATCGCCTCGGCGCACAGCTCGTGCCGGATCGGCGCCTCGCCGGCGCTGGCGGCGTACCCCTCGTTGAAGATCAAATACACCACGGTGAGTACGCCGTCCAGCCGCCGCGGCAGCTCTGTGCCCTCCGGCACCCGGTACGGGATTCCCGCCGCCGCGATCTTCTTCTTCGCCCGGGTGAGCCGGGCCGCCATCGTCGGCTCGCTCACCAGGTACGCCCGCGCGATCTCCGCCGTGGTCAGCCCGGCGACGCAGCGCAGCGTCAACGCCACCCGGGCCGCCGGCGCCAGCGCGGGATGGCAGCAGGTGGCCAGCAGCCGCAGCCGCTCGTCCGGGATGCCGGTGCCGGCCACGTCCACCTCCGGGGCGCCGTCGGGCACCACCAGCAGCGGCAGTTTGCGGGTCAGCGTCGCCTGCCGGCGCAGCAGGTCCAGGCCGTGCCGGCGGGCGGCGGTGAGCAGCCACGCCGCCGGCCGGTCGGGTAGCTCCGCGCGCCACGCCACGAGCGCCTTGGCGTACGCCTCGGCGAGCGCCTCCTCGGCCAGGTCGAGGCTGCGCAGCTGCCGGGCGAGCAGCGCCAGCAGCCGCCCCCAGTGCGTACGGTGGGCGGCCGCCAGCGCCGCGGACGCGTCGGGCATCAGTACGGCGCGGGCCTGACCTCGATCCGCAGCCCCGGGCTGTACGGGACCCGGTTCGCCACCGCGAGCGCGTCGTCCATATCGGCGCACTCCACCAGGTAGAGCCCGCCGATCTGCTCCTTGGTCTCGGCGTACGGCCCGTCGGTGATCTCTTCGGCGCCGTCGGCGGAGCGGCGTACCAGCGTGGCGGTGGAGGTGGGCTCCATGCCGGCGCCGGAGACTTCCCGGCTCTCGGCGTGCAGCGACTCGGTGAAAGTGCCGTGGGCGGTGATGATCTCCTCGCGCTGCTCGTCGGTCAGCGCGGCCTCGGCTTGCTCGTCGCCGTACAACAGAAACAGGTATCTCATCTCAGCCTCCCTCAGCGGGTCAATTGTCACCACGATGACGAACGGCTCGCCGCCACATCGACAGCGCGGCGCAAAAAAAAACTGGGGCTGGGCGCCGTTACGGCGCCCAGCCCCAGCAAGGGTCAGTCAGCGATCAGTCGATCACGGGCCGGTGTAGCGGAAGATGTAGAGGCCGTAATCGCGGTCGCTGGCAGCGACGTACTCGACGCCGTCGCGTTCGAAGATCTGAACGCCCCAGAAGTTGTTGCCACCCTGGTCGATGAAGTGGCCGGTCTCGACCAGCTTCCCGTCCTGGATCCGGGTCACCCGGAAGCCACCCGCGTAGTACGCGAAGTACGCCAGGTCCGCCTGCTGTCCGGAGGTGGCCACCTCGTGCACCGACAGGTCACCGGAGCCGGTGGCGTGGTCGATGTCGTGCGCCTCGGGCAGCGCGTACGTGTCCAACTCCGCCAGCTTGCCGCCGGTGTTGTCGTACAGGTGCACGTAGCCCCAGCCGTCGAAGTACGAGGTGAAGGTCAGCGTGTCGCCGAGCGTCCCGATCTCGATCGGCGCGAGCTGGGTGCCGTCACCGGCCTCGCACTCCGCGTCGTCGTACGGCGCGCCGAAGATGTTGAAGCCCTGCTCCCGCGGCGCCACGCCGAAGGTCGGGATGCCGCCCTCGACGCTCATCCCGAGCGTTGAGTTGCAGCCGTCCGAGGCGGTGCGGTTGAAGATCAGGATCGCGGCGTAACCACCCGCGGCCTCGACGTTGGCGACCTTCTCGGTGAAGGTGCAGACGCCGCGTTCGACGACGGCGATCTGGGTGCCGTCGCCGGTCGGCGGCGCCGGGTCACCGGCACACGCCCGCCCAGCGAACTTGGCCTGTCCGGAGATGGTCTGACCGGGCTCCAGCGGCTTGGTGTTGCTGCCCTGGCCGGCGGCGATCTCGGTGCCGTCGGTGTCGTTGGTGCCGGTCAGCGCGAACGGCGAGAAGTCCTCGTCGGCGCCGATCACGTACCTGTTGTCGAGCGTGAACTCGGCCTGGTGGCCGTTGCCCTCCGGCGCCCGCTGGTCACCGGTGGACTCCTCGAGCTCCGGGTCCGGGTCGGTGAAGTCGGTGTCGCCGAGGTATACCGGGCTGGTCGGGTTGGTGACGTCGAGCGTGACGTAGCCGGCGTCCCAGTACGACAGCAGCATCACCTGCTTACCGTTGATCTCCTTGACGATCATGTCGTGCAGGAAGACCTCGTCCAGCCCCTGCTGCAGGATCTGCGGGAACTGCGCGGCGAGATCGTACTCGGCGATCAGCGACGGGTTGCGCGGGTCGGTGATGTCGACGATGTCGACGTCGGTGGCTTCCTCGTCGTCGACCAGTACGGCGTACGCCTTGTCGCCGGCGTCCCAGATGAAGACGCTGTGGATCTCGTTGGCGCGGGTGCCGTGGACGTCGTTGTCGCCGAAGCCCTCGACCAGGTACTTGTGCGACTTCGGGTTGGTGACGTCGACCAGGCTCATGCCGCCCGCGGTCGAGTGCTTCGACTTGTCGCCGCAGATCTCGTTGTTCATCGCCAGCACGTCGCCGGTGTACTTCGGCGTGTCGATGTGGACGACCTGTACGCCCTCACCCACGTAGCTGTTGGTGCCGGTACGGATGAAGTTGACCTGCTTGGGCTGCGCGACGTTGGAGATGTCGAAGACGTACACGCCGCCCTTCTGGCAGCTCGGCTCGGAGAACGCGCCCAGGTAGGCGTAGTTGCCGAAGACGCCGACATCGGCGACCCGGCCCTCCTGGTCCTGGTTGATCGGACCCTTGCCGACCAGATCGACGTTCTCGGAGCTGGCGGGCAGGTGCCCGCCGGTCCCGCCGTGCTGGTCGTGGTCATGGGTGCTCTTGGCGTCGTCGATGCCGCCGTCGTCGATTATCTCGTGTGCCTGGGCGGGGCCGATGCCGGCGAACACGACGCCGGCCACTGCCACGCCGGCGAGCACGCGGACGAGTCGGGAGCGAGTCATGCTACTCCTTGTAATCGAGTGGCTAGGTTTGTGGCCACGCTGACGCCCTCCCCCGGGTGGTCGTGGGGCGGCCGCTGTCAGCGCATCATCAGTTGGAGCGCCGGTGTTACGCCCAAATACCCTTTCGGTGACCCGATCCGTCAACGAAAGGGCTGTATACCCGACAAACCACTCTGCGTGACCAAGCCGGGATCGAGCCGGATTGAGCCGGATTGAGCCGGGGTCGAGGCCGGCGTCAGATCCAGAGCCGGCCGAGCCACATCCGGGCGTGCCAGGACTCGTACGGGATCGTCTCGCCGACGTAGATCGGATAGAAGTACAGGAAGCACAGGCCGATGGCGAGCACGTACCCGGCCACCGCCATGGTGGCGACGGTACGCCGGGTCGGGTCGCCGCCCGGCGCCGGCGCGGGGCCGATCACCATCCCGAGCGCCATGGTCAGCGCCAGCACCAGGAACGGCAGGCTGGGCAGCGCGTAGAAGTAGAACATCGTGCGGTTGTCGAACATGTAGACGAACCACGGCGCGATCCCCATCGCGGCGCAGGCGAGGATGGTCCAGGCGCGCCAGTCGCGGCGGGTGACGGCGTACCAGAGGACGGCCAGCAGGGCGGGGATGAAGCTCCACCACAGCAGCGGCGTACCGAGCAGCAGGATCTCCGCGGCGCACTGGGGTGCGCCGCAGGCACCGGCGTCCGACCAGTAGTACGCCACCGGACGGCCCAGCACCAGCCACTGCCACGGCCAGGACTGGTACTGGTGCTCGGCGGTCAGTCCGGTGTGGAACGCGTACGCCTGGGCGTGGTATTCGAACAGGTTGCGCAGCGCGCCCAGCACCGGCCACTCCGCGTGCCCCTGGTCGCGCAGCCAGTGCCGGTACGTGGCCCGGTCGTCGAGGAACCACCCGGTCCACGAGACCACGTACGTGACGAGCGTCAACACCCCGAACGTCCAGGCCCAGCCGACCGCCGCGCTAAGCCGCTGCGTATTCCACCGCAGGTGCGCCGGTACGCCGGCGGCGCGCTGGGTGGCGAACTCCCACACCACCAGCAGCACCAGGAACGTGGCGATGTACCAGACCGCGCTCCACTTCACCGACAGCGCGCAGCCGGCGAGCACCGCGGCGGCGATCCGCCAGCCACCGATGCCGAGCCGGGGCTGGCGCTTCGCCGGATCCAGGCCGCCCTCCAGGGCACGCATCCAGGCCGTACGCCGCTGGTCCCGGTCGACCAGCAGGCACGCGAACGACGCCAGTACGAAGACCATCAGGAAGATGTCGAGCAGGGCGGTACGGCTGGAGACGAAGTGCATCCCGTCCAGCGCCATCAGCAACCCGGCCAGGCAGCCCAGCGCGGTGGAGCCGAACAGCCGGCGCCCGACCCGGATCAGGATCACCACGCTGACCACGCCGGCGACCACCGCGGCGATCCGCCAGCCGAACGAGTCGAAGCCGAACAGCTTGATCCCGATCGCGATCATCCACTTGCCCAGTGGCGGGTGGACGACGAACTTCGGGGTGTTCTTCTCCAGATCCCACTCGGAGCCGTGCTGCAGCAGGCTGTGGCCCTCGTTGGCGTAGTAGACCTCGTCGAAGATGATCTCGTCGGGGTACGCCAGATGCACCAGCCGCAGCACCAGCGCGACCAGCGCGATCACAGCTGTCCAGATCCAGGACCGGCTAGTGTCGGTGGGAAGCCGGGAGCTCAGCCGCCGGATGACCTCCTCCGGCAGGCTCGGCCGGGCAGCATCGGCCGCGGCGGGAACGCCTTCCCCTGTCGTCGTCGCAGTCGCGGCCACCCGCCGATCGTAGGCTGCTGACCAAGTGACCGGTGACCCGGAGGGGGAGCGGTGGGTTCGTTGATCCTGCTCGGAGCGCCGTTGGGCAATCCGGCGGACGCCTCACCGCGGCTGGCCGCCGCGTTGGCGGAGGCCGATGTGGTCGCGGCGGAGGACACCCGGCGGTTGCAGCGGCTCGCCGCCGACCTCGGCGTCACCGTGGGCGGGCGGCTGGTGTCGTACTTCGAGGGCAACGAGGTACGCCGTACCCCGGAGCTGCTGGAGGTGCTCCAGGCCGGCTTCACCGTGGCGGTGGTGACCGACGGCGGCATGCCCAGCGTGTCCGATCCCGGGTTCCGGCTGGTACGCGCCGCGGTCGACGCCGGGATCCCGGTATCGGTGGTGCCGGGGCCGTCGGCGGTGACCACCGCGCTGGCGGTCTCGGGGCTGCCCTGCGACCGGTTCTGCTTCGAAGGCTTCCTGCCCCGCAAGCCGGGGGAACGCCGGCGCCGGCTCGCTTCGCTGGCCACCGAGCCGCGCACCATGGTGTTCTTCGAGGCGCCGCACCGGATCGCCGCCACGCTGGGCGACCTGGTCGCCGGTTTCGGTCCGGAGCGCCCCGCCGCGCTCTGCCGCGAGCTCACCAAGACCTTCGAGGAGGTACGCCGCGCGCCATTGGCTTCGCTCGCCGAGTCGGTCCGGGAGGACCCGCCGCGCGGCGAGATCACGCTCGTGGTGGCGGGCGCGGAGCCGGTGGCGGTGACGCGTACCCCCGGGGAATTAGCGGGGTTGGTGGCCGAACGGGAAGCGGACGGCACTCCCCGCAAGGAGGCAATCTCCCTGGTGGCGCGGGAGGCCGGGCTGCCCAAGCGGGAGGTCTACGACGCGGTCCTTGCCGCCCGGGCAGCCGACCCGCCGCCCTGACGGATGACTTGGTGCGGCGCGCCGTTACACCGCGTCGGCACCGCCCAGGCCGACGCTGCCCGGCTCCGCCGAGACCGAGACGGTGATCGTGGTGCCGGCGGGGATCGGCGTCGCCGACTTGGTGCCGCACTGGGCGTTGGCCGCGCAGTTGGCCCACACCTTGATGGTGCCGTCGGCCAGCCGCTGGGTGATCCGGAACGGCCCGATGCCCTCGTACCCGGTGGCTTCGGTGGTCTTGTACGTGCAGGTGGGCTCGACGCCGTAGTTGTCGGTGCCGCAGATGTGGCCGGTGAAATTCACGCCAGCGGCCTGCTGGGCACTGGCCGGGGTGGCGAACCATGCGGCGGCGGCGATGCCGGCTACGGCTGCGGCGTACGCGATCGGTCGCTTCACGACGGACTCCTTCTCCGTACTGTGCGGACCCGACCGGCTTACGCAGAATAGGCAGGATTCAGCGGTATTGGAAGCCTTATCTAATAGTCGTACTAGTACGTGAGCGCCGGCGAGCTGCTAGTACGTGAGCGCGAGCGTGACGCCGGCGAGCAGCAGCGGCGCCACCAGGCTGGCCAGTACGGCGCCCGCCCGGGCCGGCCCTCGCAGCCGCCACGCGCCGGTGGCGATCCCGATCCCGAGCCCGATCAGCAACAGCAGGCCGAGCCCCGTCAGCCACCGCAGGTGCAGCCCGCCGGTGTCGCCCGCGTACGCGATCCGCCCGTCTTCGGAGACCATCCGCGCGGGCAGGGTGCGGCCCACCTTCCGGTCCTGCGCCGACGCCCCGCTGACGGTGGCCAGGTCGACGGCGTACCGCCGGTCCTGGGTGCTGAAGGTGCCGACGCAGCGGGTGCCGAGCTCGCCGCGTCCGGTGCACCGGGTGACCTCCACCGCCCCGGCGTCGTGATGCCCCACCGCCAGCCAGAACGGCTCCGCGCTCACCCACGCCACGAACAGCGCCAGTAGGTTCAACAGCACCAGCAAGGGCAACCCGACCACGGGCCGCCGGGTGTTCGGCGCCGGCCCCGGCCCACGCTTTGCCCCGACACGGGTCGCCGCCAACCCAGGGTGGGTACGGATCACGATCCGCTTCTGCGGGATGCCCGCCGGCGCCGGCGACGCGCCCGCCCAGAACGGGAAGCCTTCGCCAGACTCGGCCGGCTCGGCGGCGGGGGTCTCCGGAGCCGGTGTGGGGTCGACGTCGACGGGCAGCCGGCCACCCGCGGCGAGCGCTTCGAGCGGCTCGTGGCGGGTGCTGTCGTCGGCCGGCTCGGTCACTGTCTCATTGCACACCGTCGGCGGCGTGATCGGGCGCAGCCACGCCGCCGGTGACGCAACCGGGCTGCGGACCTGGAAACCCGCACGCCCGTACCCGAGTGGGGTCATTAGGCTTGTCCGCTATGAGTCACGTCCTGACAGCTGTCGCCTGGCCGTACGCGAACGGCCCGCGGCACATCGGCCACGTATCCGGATTCGGCGTCCCCTCCGATGTCTACAGCCGGTACATGCGGATGGCCGGGCACGACGTGCTCATGATCTCGGGGACCGACGAGCACGGCACCCCGATCCTGGTGCAGGCCGAGAAGGAGGGCGTCACCGCGCGGGAGCTGGCCGACCGGTACAACCAGGTGATCGTGGAGGACCTGCACGCGCTGGGGCTGTCGTACGACCTGTTCACGCGTACCACCACGCGGAATCACTACGCGGTGGCGCAGGAGCTGTTCAAAACGGTGCACCGCAACGGGTACATGATCGAGCAGACCACCCGCGGCGCGATCTCCCCGTCGACCGGGCGTACGCTCCCGGACCGCTACATCGAGGGCACCTGCCCGATCTGCGGGTACGACAGCGCGCGCGGCGACCAGTGCGACAACTGCGGCAACCAGCTCGACCCGACGGAGCTGATCAACCCCCACTCGAAGATCAACGGAGAGACCCCGGAGTTCGTCGAGACACAGCACTTCTTTCTCGATCTGCCGGCGCTGGCCGACGCGCTCGGAGGGTGGCTGAAGACGCGTACCGACTGGCGGCCGAACGTACTCAAATTCGCCTTGAACCTGGTCGACGACATGCGGCCGCGCGCGATGACCCGCGACATCGACTGGGGCATCCCGGTGCCGCTCGAGGGGTGGCAGGACAATCCCAACAAGCGGTTGTACGTGTGGTTCGACGCGGTGATCGGCTACCTGTCGGCGTCGATCGAGTGGGCGCGCCGCACCGGCGATCCCGAGGCGTGGCGGCAGTGGTGGGGCGATCCGGCAGCGCTCTCGTCGTACTTCATGGGGAAGGACAACATCACCTTCCACGCCCAGATCTGGCCGGCCGAGCTGCTGGCGTACAACGGGAAAGGTTCTAAAGGCGGTGAGCCGGGGGAGTACGGCGAGCTGCAGCTGCCCACCGAGGTGGTCTCCAGTGAGTTCCTCACCATGGAGGGGCGGAAGTTCTCCTCCTCCCGCCAGGTCGTGATCTACGTACGCGACTTCCTGGAGCGGTACGACGCCGACGCGCTGCGGTATTTCATCGCGGTCGCTGGACCGGAGAACAACGACACCGACTTCACCTGGGCGGAGTTCCTGCGCCGCAACAACGACGAGCTCGTCGCCGGCTGGGGCAACCTGGTCAACCGTTCGATCAGCATGGCGGCGAAGAACTTCGGCGCGATCCCGACGCCGGGCGAGCTGACCGCCGAGGACGAGGCGCTGCTGGCTGTCGCGCGGGAGGGCTTCGGCAAGGTCGGTGCGCTGCTGGAGCGGCATCGCCAGAAGGCGGCGATCGGCGAGGCGATGAAGGTGGTCGCCGAGGCGAACAAGTACCTCTCCGACCAGGCGCCGTGGAAGCTGAAGTCCGACGAGGACAAGCCACGCCAGGCCACCGTGCTGCACGTCGCGCTGCAGGTGGTCGACGACTGCAAGACGCTGCTCGCGCCGTTCCTGCCGCACTCCTCTCAGAAGGTGCACGAGCTGCTCGGCGGCGACGGCGTCTTCGCCCCGATGCCGGAGATCGTCAAGGTCGCCGACCTCGACGGCGGCCCCGACTACCCGATCCTCACCGGCTCGTACGACACCGGCGCGAGGTGGGAGTCGGTGCCGCTGGAGGCCGGCCGCAAGCTGGACCCGCCGAAGCCGATCTTCAAGAAGCTCGACCCGTCGATCGTGGACGACGAGCTGGCCCGCCTGGCGCAGCAGCAGTAGCTCGGGCGCTGGTCTGGTGGCGCTACCATCCCGGGCGGGGCTCTGACGGGGAGGATCGATGGGGTTCGCGTACTGCGGGCTGGTGGTCGCCGGGCTGTTCCTGCTGTGGATGGCGATCTCGCCGCGGTCGATGTGGGAGACGCTGTCGGCGTGGCAGTACAAGAACCCGGAGGCGAATGAGCCCAGCGACCTCAGCTTCGAGATGCAGCGGGTCGCCGCCGTCATCGGGCTGGTCGTGATGGTCGTGATGGGGTTCGTCATCGCGAACGCCGCCGAGCAGTCGGAGCGCAACCGCCAGGAACGGGAGTACGCCGACTGTCTGGACGAGAACGACGACACCGACGGGCTGCTCACCGCGGAGGACTGGTGCGAGAACATGTCGCCTTCTCCGGAGCAACCGTGATCGGCGCCCGGTAGCGGAGCTGCCCCTACGCGTCAATGGCCGTGTCAGCCGTCGCGGAGTCGTCCGCGGCGTCAGGCGTCTTGCGGTAGTGATGCCCGAGCGGGGTCGTCCAGTGGAAGACGCCGGGTTGGGGCTGGCGTAGCCGATAGCCGCCGCGATGCTTCGCCCGGTGGTGGTGCCGGCACAGCGCGCCGAGGTTGCGGCCGGTGGTCGGTCCGCCGTGAGTGTGGTCGATGGTGTGGTCCAGGTCGATCCGCGACGCCGGAGCCCGGCAATTGGGCGCCCGGCAGGTGCGGTCGCGTGCGACCACCTGGTCGGCGACGGCCCGGGTGGGGCGGCGCCGGGTGATGCCGCTGCCGACTGTTACGCCGGTTGAGTCGAGAGCGCTGTATCGCCAGGTGGCGCGACGCTGCGCCTCGGCAACCCGCCGTGCGACGTCGGCGGTGACCGGCCCGAACCCGGCGAGCTCGCCGGGTGATTCGGACAGCTCCGCGAGCGTGGCCAGAGGGACGGTCAGCTCGACCACGCCACGGCGCTGTACCGGCCCGGGACCAGCGTGGGTGCCGTCGAGCAGACCGAGGAGCACATCGGCACGCAGCTGGTCGAGCGTACGGGTGTCGCCGGCCAACTTCGCCGCGCGAGCCAGTGCGTCCACACGCTCGGTGGCAGCCACCGCCCGGTCGGGTGGCAGCCCGAGCGCGGTAATGCGGGCGGAGCCGTCGGTGTCCGGCTCGCAGACGAGCCGCCGCTCGCTGACAGCGCGGTCCAGACGTCGTTGCGCGGCCGCGGGATCCACCGCGATCACCAGGCGGGCCAGCCGGGCCCGCAACGCTCCGGTGGTCAGCCCGGCCGCCACGGGCAGCACGCGCTCGACCACCCGATCCGCGGCCGGCCCGTCGAGCACCGCGAGCGCGTCGGCGACCACGCGGGCCTTGGGGAGGTCGAGGGCGCCGTCCCGCATTGCGTGATAAAGAGCCGGATGACGCTCCACCACATCCAGAGCCAGGCCCAGCTGAGCCTCGGCTGCCCTGCGGGTCCACCGCAGCGCGAAGCCGATCTCGTCCGCGGCGTACTCCTGCACCGTGGTGGTCCGGGCGGGCGGGACGTCCGGGCCGCCGGGCGGGCAGTGTGCGATCTCGGCCAGGTCGGCCAGCAGCTCGGCCTGCACCCACGCCGCCAGCCGGGCCCTCGCCCGGGCGACGATCACCATGTCGTGCCCGTTGATCCGGGATCGATCCAACGACGCCAGCAGAGCCGCCAGCTCCGGTCCGGGTAGCCGCTCGGCCAGCCGGTCCGGGATCATCTGACGTTCGTACATATGTTCGATGCTACCAAGCCGGCGGCGATGTCGGGGCCCCTTCGTCACTCGCCGGCGGGACGCTCCTGGATCACCCAGCCGTTGCCGTCGGGGTCGCTGAAGGAGACGAACGAGTTCCAGCGGCCACCTTTGCCGGCGACCCGCTCGGCGCCGTCGTAGTGGAACACTTCGCTGGCCTCGACGTTCCGCTCGATCAGCTGGGCGCGGGCGGCTTCGATGTCGGGCACCACCAGTTGGATGCCCTGGATCGCGCCGGGTGGTGTGGGCACCAGGCCGGTGCTGATCGCGATCGAACATCCCGAGCCGGGCGGCGTGAGCTGCACGATGTGCATGGTGTCGCTGACCCGGGTGTCGTGGTCCACGGCGAAGCCGAGCTGCTCGGAGTAGAACCGCTTCGCCCGCTCCACGTCGTTGACCGGCACTACTACGAGCTCGATCTTCCAGTCCACTGCGCTGTCCCTTCGTCGGCTGCCTACTTGTGGAGACCCTCCGGACGGCGTGAACTCATCGATGCCACATCAGCCGGGGCGAGTACGGCGGCTGCCGCCGAGGCGGCGGGGGTGGCGTACGGGGTGCAGGCGGTGAAGAGGCGGTGCAGCGCGGCGCCGTGGCGGTCCCGCAGCTCGTCGTTGTGGGCGAGTACGTCGAGCTCGTTGGCGATCGTCAGCTCGACGAAGTCGCGTACCGCGCTGGTCGGAGCGGGTGCCGACGTGCCGGTGAAGCGGTCGGTGAAGACGATCTCGGGTGCGCCGGCCGACAGTTGCCGGTAGACGGCGGCGCGTTCGCAGCTGCCGTACCGGTAGATGGTCTCTTCCGCCTCGGCGCCGACCACCGCCGCGAGCGTCTCCCGGTCGGCGACGTCGACCAGGCCGCGGTCGAACCCGTCCGTCCCATACGCCGCGTGCGCCAGCCCCGCCAGCGCCAGCGCCGACCGGGCGCCCCAGGACGTCAGCACGTCATGGGTACGCCGCAGGTGCGCGAGCAACGTACCCCCGGGATGCTCCAGGTCCGCCGCTCCGCGTGCCGCCAGAAACGCCGAAACTTCAGCCACCGTGGTCATGGCGGCGACGCTAGTTGCTGCTTCTGGACCTTGCCCATGGCGTTGCGGGGGAGTGAGTCCAGCAACACCACCCGGCGGGGTCGCTTGTGGACGGACAGGGTGGTCGCGACGTGGTCGATCAGGGCGTCGGCGGTGACCCCGGAGGCGACCACGTACGCGACGATCTCCTGACCCAGGTCGTTGTGCGGTACGCCGACCACCGCCGCCTCCGACACGCCGGGGTGGGACAGCAGCGCGTCCTCGACCTCGCCGGCGCCGATCCGGAAGCCGCCGGACTTGATCAGGTCGGTCGAGGCGCGGCCGACGATCCGGTGCGTGCCGTCGGCCTCGCGTACCGCCACGTCGCCGGTACGGAACCAGCCGTCGGCGGTGTAGCACGCCGCCGTCGCCTCGGGCCGCCCCAGGTAGCCGGAGAACAGCGTCGGCCCACGCACCTGCAGCTCCCCGATAGCGCCGGGACGTGCCACGCTGGCCGGCGCAGCGTCGTCCGGAGCGTCGGCGACCACCCGAGCCGAAACCCCGGCGACCGGTACGCCGACCGTGCCGGGGCGGCGGTCACGGTCCGCGCGGGTGGCGAGCGTGATCAGGGTTTCGGTCATGCCGTACCGCTCGACGGGCCTGTGGCCGGTGAGGTGCTGCAGCTCGGCGTACACCCGGGAAGGGAGGGCGGCGCTGCCGGAGACCAGTAGGCGCGCCGCGGACAGGGCGCGGGCAGCGGCCGGCGCGGCGCACACCCGGGACCACACGGTCGGTACGCCGAAGTAGAGGCTGCCGCCGGCGGCGGCGTAGGCGTCAGCTGTCGGTCGAACGGTGTGCACCAGCCGGCTGCCGACCCGCAGCGCGCCCAGCACCCCGAGCACCAGTCCGTGTACGTGATACAGCGGCAGCCCGTGCGCCAGCGTGTCCTCCGGCGTCCACGCCCACGCGTCGGCCAGCGCGTCCAGGTCGGCGGCGATCGCGTCCCGGGACAGCAGCACGCCCTTCGGCGCTCCGGTGGTGCCGCTGGTGTAGAGGATCAGCGCGGTGGCGTCCCCGGCCGGCTCCGGCCACGCGGTCGCCGAGCGGCATTCCAGCGCTACCGGCACCGTGGTCACCCCGTCGAAACCCCGCGAGCTCAGCAGCAACTCGGCGCCGGAGTCGCGCAGCAGGTGGTCCCGCTCCCGGGGTCCCGCATCCGGGGGTACGGGCACCGCCGGCACCCCGGCGAGCAGCCCGCCCAGCACCCCGACCACCGTCTCCAGGGTCGGCTGCGCGTCGACGGCGACCACGCGGGCCCCGCCGATGTCGTCGGCGACCGCGGCGGCGGCGCCCCGCAGCTCGGCCCAGGACAGGGCGGCGTCGCCGACCCGTACCGCGTCGGGGTGGTCGGTGGGGCCGTCGAGGGCCGGGAGCAGCGTCATCACCGGGGACGATACGGCGAGCCGCTCCCGAAACGCTGTTCAGGAGTCGCCGCCGGGCCGTGGCCGGGGCGTGACGTGTGCTGCCGACACTGGGCCGATGAGGACCGTACGGGGGGTGCACAGGGGCTGCGGTCTGGTCGGCGGCGCCGACGGGTTCCTGGTGCTCGACCAGCACTGCAACGAAGCCCGGTCCGGCTGGGTGGGGCCCGGGGAGTTGGTGGGCCACTCGCTGCTGCTGCCCCGCTCCGGCGGTTTCCTGGTACGGGTGGCCGGTCGGGAACGCTTCATCGACACCAGCGTCGCCGAGGTGGCGCTGCCCGGGCCCGAAGCGTGGGTGTCGCATCCGTTCGGCGCGTGCCGCCCCGCGACCCGGATCCACTTCCCCGACGAGATCGGTGCGGAGCGGTTGCCGGCGCGGGGCGGGGTGCTGCCGCGTACCCCCGGATTCGAATGGCACCACTGGGAGCTGGTCGCCGCGTGCCGCCGCGGGGTGGACGGGTTCGAGATCGCCGACCGGGTGTGGACGCTGCTCCGCGCGCTGCCCCCGCCCCACGCTGAGCCGGCGCTGGGGCTGCGGCGGCCCGGCACCGATGACGCCCACCGCCGGCTGGTGCGGTCGGTACGCGAGCTGCTCAGCACCGGCGAGTTCACGCTGGGGCTGGCCGCCGCCGCACACCTGGTCGGCAGCTCGGCGCCGCACCTGAGCCGGGTGTTCCGCCGGGTCACCGGGCGCAGCGTCACGGCGTACCGCAATCAGCTGCGGCTGCAGGCGGTGCTGCGCGACCTGGCCGACGGCGCGCCGTGCCTGCGTACGCTCGCCGCCCAGTACGGCTTCGCCGACCAGGCCCACCTCACCCGGGTGGTACGCGCCCAGCTCGGCCAGCCGCCCAGCGCGGTGCACCGGGCACTGCGGCCACAACCGAGCACCGATGTTCAACGCGATCCCGGAGCCGGCGCGACAAGCTGCGGGCATGACACGAACCAGACTGCTGACGCTGGCCGGGTTACTGGCGGCCGTACTGTTCGCGCCGCTGGGCGCCGCGCCGCTGGGCGCCTCGGCGACCACGCTGACCGGCACCGCCGGGACCGGGCTGGCTGACCCGCACGACTGCCCCGAGCTGACCGACTTCACCTGCGGGCTGCTCGAGGTGCCGCTGGACCGTACCTACGGGACCGGCGGCACGCTGCGGCTCAACGTCGCCGCCGCCAACAACGTGGACGCGCCGCGTGGCGTACTGCTGCTGCTCGCCGGTGGGCCGGGGCAGCCGGGTCCGGCGTTCATCCCGCTGTTTCTGAAGGTGATGCCGGAGGTGATGCGCGAATACCGGCTGGTGATGCTGGACCAGCGCGGCACCGGCAACACCGCGATCGACTGCCCCGAGCTGCAGGAACAGGTCGGCGGCTCGGACGTGAAGCTGGCGACCCCGGCGGCGATCCAGGACTGCGCCGACTCGCTCGGCGCCACCCGCCACCACTACACCTCCGCCGACACGGTGGCCGACCTGGACGCGCTGCGGCAGGCGCTCGGCGTCGACAAGTGGACCCTGGACGGTGTCTCGTACGGCAGTTTCGTCGCCCAGCAGTACGGCCTGACGTACCCGGAGCACACCACCGCGCTGGTGCTCGACTCGGTGGTGACGCAGGACAACGCCGACCCGCTGTACACCGCCTCGCTGCGCGGGTCCGGCCGGGTGCTGCGTACCGCCTGCCGGGAACAGTCCTGCGGGTACGACCCGGCGAAGGAGCTGGCCACGGTGCTGCGCCGCTACGGCGACGCGGTCGGCGTACTTGAGATGCTGATCGTGATGTCGATCATCGACCCGAAGCTGACCAACCCGCAGTTCGGCGTACTACGGCGGCTGCACGCCGCGGCGTCCGGCGACCCGGAGTCGTGGCGCGAGCTGCTCGGCTTCTTCCAGGGCCCGGACGGTACGCCGCCGCAGCAGCTCAGCGCCGGGCTGCACCTGGCGGCGGTCTGCGCGGACATCACCGACATGCCGTGGGGCGACTCCGCCGCGCCGCTCGCCGGCCGGGACGAGGCGCTGCACGCCGCGGTCAGCGAGCTGGAGACCGAAGAGGTGTGGCCGTTCCAGAAGCGCACCGCGGGCGAGCAGGGGCTGGTCGCCAACTGCCGGCACTGGCCCTCGGCGCGACCGATGCCGGCGCCGCCGCACCGTACGCTCTCCATGCCGGTGCTGCTGCTGTCCGGTAACCGGGATCTGTCCACCCCGCTGGAGTGGGCCGAGCAGCAGCTGGCGCACACCCCGTACGGCACCCACGTGGTGATCGACGGCGCCGGCCACTCGGTGCAGCGCCGTAGCCCCGCCGGGGCCCGCGCCGCGACCGACTTCCTGCTCCGCTGACCCCAGCCGGGTCGACCTGGGCAAGGGGCGGGCGCCAGCCGCGCCCGGCCTTGCCCGGGCGGGCTGCGACAAATCGGGTTGCCGGGTGTGTGATGCTGGGGCCGATGCGTACCAAGAAGACCGACCGTACGGGTGAGCCGCCGCCGCCGCCGGAGCCGCTGGCCGTACCGGTGCTCGACAGCCACACCCACTTCGACCTGCAGGACGGCTGCGACACCGCCGCCGGGGTCGCCGACGCGCTCGCGAAAGCCCGCGCGGTCGGGGTGGACCGGGTGGTGCAGGTCGGGATCGACGTACCGTCCTCGCGGTGGGCGGCCGACCTCGCCGACCAGCTTCCCGGGGTGGTCGCCACAGTCGCGCTGCACCCCAACGACGCGCCGCACCAGCCCGACCTCGACGCCGCGCTGGCCGAGATCGACGCGCTCGCGGCCCGGGACCGGGTACGCGGCGTCGGTGAGACCGGGCTGGACTACTTCCGTACCGACGAGGCCGGCCGGGAGCGGCAGCATCGCAGCTTCCGGGCGCACATCGACATCGCGAAACGGCACGGCAAGGCGCTGGTGATCCACGACCGCGACGCACATCAGGACGTGCTGCGGATCCTCGAGGAGGAGGGCGCCCCCGACCAGGTGGTGCTGCACTGCTTCTCCGGCGATGCGGAGTTCGCCAAGCAGTGCGCCGACCGGGGGTACGTGTGCAGCTTCGCCGGCACGGTGACGTTCAAGAACGCGCAGCCGCTGCGGGAGGCGGCGAGAACCCTGCCCGCCGAGCTGATCCTGGTGGAGACCGACGCGCCGTTCCTGACGCCGATGCCGTACCGGGGGCGGCCGAACGCGCCGTACCTGACCCCGCTCACCGTACGGTTCCTGGCGGAGCTGCGGGGCGAGGAGCTCGACGAGCTGTGCGGCGTGATCTCGGCCACCGGCGACCGCGTGTTCGGCCCCTGGTGACACGCCGGGAGTTGGCGCCGTACCACGGGCGCCGCTAGCCTCTGTCGGTCGTGAGCCTGCCGCATACCGACCGGCTGACTCGTCGCGCCGAGAAACCGCGCGGCGGGCTCCGCTGGCTACCCCAGACCCTGGCGATCCTGCTGCTGCTCGGCGGCGTCGCCGGCTACCTCGCCGGCACCACCGCGGTCCGGCTGGTCGACGACGGCGCGGGCCGTACGGTCCGCACGTACGCCTCCACCGTGAAGGGGCTGCTGCACCACGCCGGCGTCACCCTCGACCCGCACGACGAGGTCAAGCCGGCCCCGACCACCCGGATCCAGCCCGACACCACCGTGGTGGTGGAGCGCGGCCGTCCGGTGAAGCTGACCCTGGACGGCGTGACGAAGACGCGCTGGGTCACCACGCGTACCGTCGGCGAGCTGGTCGACACGCTCGGGCTGCGCGAGGCGAAGCTGCGGCTGTCCGACGAGCGCGGCACCGCGATCCCGCGGGACGGGATGGCGCTTACGGTGCGTACCGAGAAGCGGCTGACCCTGATCGCGGACGGCAAGCGGACCGCGCTCACCACGTACGCCGCGACCTCGAAAGAGCTGCTCGCCGAGCGCAAGCTCGCGCCGGAGGGCCGCGACGAGGTGAGGCCGGCGCTGGACGCCACGCTCGCCGGCGCCAAGGAGGTACGGCTGATCCGGGTCACCGTGAAGCCGAAGCGCGAGACGGTCCCGCTGCCGCCGCCGGTGAAGACGCAGCAGAACGACGAGTGGATGGTCGACCAGGAGCTCACCGTCGAGGCGGGCGCCCCCGGCAAGGCCGACCAGGAAGTCGAGTACATCTACCGCGACGGCAAGTACTCCGAACGTAAGGTGATCACCAGCAAGACGCTGGTGCAGCCGAAGCCGCGGGTGGTACGCAAGGGCACCAAGGCGTACCCACCCGACGACACCGGGCTCAACTGGGAGGCGCTCGCCGAGTGCGAGTCCGGCGGCAACCCGCGCGTGGTGTCGGCGGGCGGCACGTACCACGGGCTCTACCAGTTCAATGTGGACATGTGGCAGCGGATGGGCGGCATCGGAGTCCCCAGCCAGGCCACGCCGAGGGAGCAGACGTACCGGGCGATCCTGCTGTACAAGCGCGCGGGTGCGGACCAGTGGCCGCACTGCGGCCCCCGCCTGTTCTCGTGACGCCGGTGCTCGGATGACGGGCCTGCTCGGCCCGGCCGAGATCCGCGCGCTGGCGAGCCGGCTCGGCACCCGGCCCACCAAGACCCTCGGCCAGAACTTCGTGGTCGACCCCAACACGGTGCAGCGGATCGTGAAGACCGCGTCGCTGCGCGACGACGACGTGACGTTGGAGGTCGGTCCCGGTCTCGGCTCCCTCACGCTGGCGTTGCTCCCCGCCTGTTCCCGGGTGTACGCCGTCGAAATCGACCCGGTGCTCGCGGCACAGCTGCCGGCGACCGCCGAGGCGCACGCCCCCGACCTGGCGGACCGGCTGACCGTGCTCGCCGCGGACGCGCTGCGGATCACCGGCGCCGATCTGCCCGCGCCGGCGCCGACCGCGCTGGTGGCGAACCTGCCGTACAACGTGGCGGTGCCGGTGGTGCTGCATCTGCTCGCCGAGCTGCCGTCGCTGGCCAGCGGCCTGGTGATGGTGCAGGCCGAGGTCGCGGACCGGCTCACCGCCGGCCCCGGCTCCCGGGTGTACGGCGTACCCAGCGTGAAGCTCGCCTGGTACGCCACGGCCACGTCGGCGGGCGCCGTACCCCGCAACGTGTTCTGGCCGGTGCCGAACGTCGACTCGAAGCTGGTCGCCTTCACCCGCCGCGAACCACCCGCCGACACCGACCGCAAGGCGGTCTTCGCCGTGGTCGACGCCGCGTTCGCGCAGCGCCGCAAGACCCTCCGCGCGGCGCTGGCCCGCTGGGCGGGCTCGCCGGCCACGGCGGAGG
>JBOGDF010000070.1:0-18598 GCA_050701635.1 Micromonosporaceae bacterium
GATCGCGGTCGGGGCGGTCGCGGACTTCGTGGCGGTACGGCTGGACTCGGTACGGCTGGCCGGGGCGCCCGAGCAGGACCCGCTGGCGGCGGTGGTGTTCGCGGCGACCGCCTCCGACGTGGCGGCGGTGGTGAGCGGCGGGCGGCTGGTGGTGGCGGACGGCGTACACACCGAAATCGGTGACGTGGCCACGGCGCTGGCCGCCGCGATTCGCGCCGTGGCGTGACGTGCCGCGGCTCGCGCCGTGGCGTGATGTGCCGCGGCTCGGCGTGCGGATAGGGTGCCGAGCCATGAGGGACACTGCGCAGGAGCGCCCCGCCGTGGTTGCCAGACCGACGACGACCACCGCGATGGCGCTGCTGGCGGTGGTCGCCATGGTGGCCGCCGAGGCGCTGCGGATGAGCGGGCCGGCGCTGGACCGGATCGTGACCAGCGGCGGGACCATCACCGCCGCGGTGACCGCGCTGATCGTGTTCGCGCTGCCGGTGCTGGTCGGACTGCTGGTCGCCGGCGTCGGGGCCCGGCGCGGGGCGGCGATCGCGGTGGTAGCGCTGGTGGCGCTGCGGCTGGTAGCGCAGGCGCTGCCCGACCTGCTGGTGGTCGCCGGGCTGGTGACGGCGGCGCTGGGCGCCCTGGTGCTGCTGGTACGCCAGATCGACGCCGTGCCGGCGGTGACCGGGCTGGTGCTGGGCGGCGCGTTGGATGTGGCCGTGCGTACGGTGTTCGTCACCTGGGACCCGGTGTGGCAGTCCGGGTTCCTGCCGTGGCTGGTGGTGATCGCCGAGTGCGTCGCGCTGCTGCTGGCACTGTCGGCGACGCGCCCGGCGCTGGCGTCCGACCCGTACCCGGTGGGTCCGGTCGGGCTGCTCGGCGGCTACCTCGCGCTGTCGGTGCTGATGTTCGGCAGCCCCGCCTTCGTGGCGTCCGCCTCCGGCCTCAGCCAGGTGTACGTCGCCGCCGCGCTGCTGGTCGGCGCGCTGTTCGCGATCGAGGCGCTGAGCCGTTCCGCGCTGCCCGGCGGCTCCGGCCGCTGGACCGACCTTGACCGCAACCGGGCCGGTGGCATCGCCGGTGCGATGCTGGTGATCGGGGTGACGGCGGGCATTCTGCTGACCGGGGTGTGGGTGGTGCTGGCGGTGATGCTGGCGCAGGTCGGCGCCGCGCTGGTGCTGGCCCGTGGGCTGGCGCCGCGCCGGATCGCCGTACCGGAGGAGCAGGAGGAGTACGACCCGGCGGAAGCCCGCGCCGCCGCGGAGCTGGAGTCCGCGCCGGAGCTGGACGAGGACCTGGACGAGGACGCCGATCTGGTGCTGCGGCCCCGGCGGCGCAGCCCGGTCGGGTTCGCGATCGCGGGGTTGGCCACCGGTCTCGGCTACATCGTGGTGGTGCTGCTCTACCAGGTGCACTACGACATCCCGCTGCCGGTGCCGAACCAGATGGTGCCGATCGTGGCCGCGCTGGTGCTGGCCGGGCTGGCGCTGGGTGAACGGCCGTGGTCCGCGCCGGCCACGCCCCGCCACGACGCGCGGGCGGCGAAGCGCGGCAAGCTGGCGCCGCTGGCGGTGCTGCCCGCCGTACTGCTGCTGGCTCCGGTGTTGATGCTGGTCACCGCGCCGGCGCCGGCGGAGCCGCCGAAGGACCTCGGCGACAGCTTCCGGATGGTGAGCTGGAACCTGCACTACTTCCGCAACGCCGACGGCATGATCGACCCGGACGCTGTGGCGACCGCGATCGAGCAGCAGAAACCCGATGTGGTGATGCTGCAGGAGGTGGGGCGCGGCTGGCCGATCGGTGGCGGTCTGGACGGCGCGGAGTGGCTGTCCCGGCGGCTCGCCATGCCGTACGTGTACGCGCCCGCCGCCGACGAGCAGTTCGGCAACCTGATCCTGTCCCGGATCCGGATCGTCAAGACCGGGTACGGCGACCTCCCGCAGGGCAACTCGCCGATGGACCGCTCGTACGCGTCGGCGACGGTGGAGCTGCCGAACGGCCGTACGGTGCGGCTGATCGACGTACACCTGGCGAACCGGGAGCAGGACACCGCCGCCCGGCAGGCGCAGGTGGCGGCGCTGCTGAAGGGCTGGGACGGCGACACGCCGTCGGTGATCGCGGGCGACTTCAACGCCGTACCGGGGTCGGCGGAGCTGCAGCCGGTGACCGCCGCCGGGTTCGTGAGCGCGCAGGACACCACCGGTCACAGTGGGCTGCCGACCGCGCCGACGGACCGGCCGGCGTTCCGGATCGACTGGATTTTCGGTACGCCCGACGTGTCCTTCGAGAAGTTCGAACGCCCCGGCGTCACCGCCTCCGACCACTTCCCGCTGGCCGTCACGGTGACCCTGGGCTGACGTCGGGGGTGCCAGCTTCGCACCCGCCGGGCGGCGCCAGCCCCGCACCCGCGCCGAGCGGCGCCAGCTCCGCAGCCGCGGCACGCGTTACCTGGCGCGGTGGCGAGAGGTTGAACGCTTCGTGCTCACCCTTCGCGCTCGCCGCAACGCACTACGTGTCGGACTGGTGGGGTCGCTGGTGTCACTGGCGCTCTGGCAGGTGCTCCCGGTGGGCGCCGAGTCGGGCGGATACCGGCACCTGGGGGCGGTCACCTCGACCCAGTGGCACGGCGTGGTGGGCCGGCTCGCGGTGACCGATCCGGGGGTACGCGCCGGCACGTACGACTTCGTGGCGGCCCGGTTCATGGCCAAGGAGCAGGTCGGCGGCGACACCGTGTGGCTGGAGGCCGGCTGGTCGGAGAACGGCTGGCGCGACGGCGGCCCGGCGGTCTACACGTACGACAGCGCGAGCGCGACGTGGAGCTTCTACGACGCGTACCGGATCGCGCCCGGCGACCGGATCTGGATCTACCTCGACTCCACTCCGGACGGTGAGTGGGCGGCCTGGCTGTGGTGGGACGGCGCGTGGCGGATGCTGCGTACCGTCACCCTCCCGACCGGCGCCGACGCGCAGATCGAAGAATTCGTCGAGGTGTACGCCGATCCGCGCCGCGCCGGCACGGTGACGCTGCCCGCCACGGCGGTCGACAACGTGGCGCTGCGTACCGCCGACGGCGGCTCGGTGCCGTGGCGCGCCGAGGTCGACACCGCCACCGCGGACCGAGCCGACGGCTACTGCCTGGACTGGCGTACCCCGTACGACACCTGGTCCGCCGCCACCTGCTGAGCGCCGCCTTGAGCCGGCCTTGAAGATCGCCGTTTCGGGAACGAACGGGCGATCGCGGGCGCCGTTTCGTTCCCGAAACCGCGATCTTGCCTTCCAGGGCGACCGGCCCGGCGCCGTCCCGGTGAGCGGGTCAGGCGCCGTCACCCGTCAGCGGGGTCAGGCGTCGGAGTAGGAGTGGAGGCCTTCGATCACCAGGTTGACCACGAACAGGTTGATCAGCATGGTGGCCCAGCCGGCGACGGCGATCCAGGCGGCGGTGCTGCGACGCCAGCCGGCGGTGGCGCGGGCGTGCAGGTAGGCGGCGTACACCACCCAGCTGATGAACGCCCAGACCTCCTTCGGGTCCCAGCCCCAGTAGCGGGTCCACGCCTCCTCGGCCCAGATCGCGCCGGCCATGATCGCGAACGTCCAGATCGGGAACGCCAGCGCGTGCAGCCGGAACGCGAGCCGCTCCAGCATCGCCGCGTCCGGCAGCTGCGCCCCGAGCGTGACCGGGAACCGGGTCGGCCCGACGGCGTCGTACCGGTCGCGGATCAGGAACAAGGCGGCGGCGACGAACCCCAGCATCAGGATGCCGGTGGCGAGGATCGCGGTGGTCACATGGATTTTCAGCCAGTACGAGTTGAGCGCCGGCTCCAGCGGCCCGGCCTCGGTGTAGAGCCGTACGGCCGCGAAGCCGAGCAGCAGCACCACGGTGAGGGTGACGAACAGCCCGAGCCGGCGTACCTGGAACCGGAACGCGACCGCCAGCCAGGCGACTACGCCGACCAGGGTGACCGCGATCGTGAACTCGTACATGTTGCCCCACGGCACCCGGTCGGCGGCCAGCCCGCGCGCGGTCAGGCACCCCAGCTGCGCCAACGCCCCCAGTCCGGTCAGCCACACCCCGGCCTTGCCGGTCAGCAGCGCATGCCCCGGCGACACCGCGCCGCCCGCCGGCTCGAGATCGGCCCCGGTCTCGGCCGCAAGCGAGTCGGCCGCAACCGAGTCGGCCGTGCGCGAGTCGGGCACCAGCGAGTCGGGCACCAGCGAGTCGGACGCCAGCGAGTCGGGCGCCAGTGGGTCCGCCGCAGCGGAGTCGGCGCCGGCGGTCACCAGCTCGGGGGCCGCGACGCCGGCGCCCCGGTCGGCGAAGGCGTACTCGACGGCGTGGCACAGCATCGCGACCGCGTAGCAGAGCACCGTGACGGTGAGCAGCTGGTCGGACAGGGCACCGAGGGATGGGTCAACCGGCATGGTCACGCTCCTTCTCAGCGTCGTCAGACCCGGCATCGGGCACGGCGGCTTTGACCAGGCCGGCGAATTCGGCGTCGAATCCGGCGTACTCGGCCCGGGCCAGGCCGCCCGCCTCCACGATTGTGCGCTTCTCATCGTCGCCCGCCTGCGCCGGGCCGGGGACCAGGCGGAACCAGGCGCGGCGGCGGCGTACCGACAAGGAAGCCAGCAGGCCCAGCAGCAGCAGCCCGGCAGCCACCAGTACGAGCGGGGCGCCGGGGTCGTGCCGCACCTGCAGCGTGACCCACTCGCGAGTTTCCACGAACTCGACCGTGGAGCCGTCGTCGAGCTTCCAGGTCTCGCCGGGGCGCAGCATCTTGGGGCGCTCGTTGAGCATCTTCAGCTTGCCGTTGTCGACCTGGTGCTGGTCCAGCGAGTAGACCGAGCGCGGGATCCCGGCGTCCATCCCCAGGTCACCCCGGTACGCCACCAGGAACAGCCCCGGGTTGCGCTCCGTCGGGAACGCCGACTGCCCGGTCCTGGCCGCATCGGCCTCCTTAGGCATCGTCGGCAGGTACAGCCCTTGGAAGCCGACCTGCGCGTCCGGGTCCCGGCGACCGGTGTCAGGGTCGATGTTGGCGTCGGGGAACGCGGCGACGCCTTCGCTGGTCATCCGCCCGTCCAGCGGCAGGAACGGCGCCACGGTGGTCTGGCTGCGGCCGTACCGGTCGGTGTAGCGGATCACCGGGGCGTACCCGTGGCCGACCAGGTAGACGTTGCCGCCGTCGAGCCGCAGTGGCCCGTTGACCTCGAGCGTGTAGTCGCGCGGCGCGGCGTCGCCGAGCGTGTAGCGGGTCTTCGCGGCGTAGCTTTCGGCCTGCCCGGTCTCCAGGTAGCGACCGTCGAAGTCGACCAGCTCCATGCACAGCGGCGGCAGGTCGGACGCCTCCGCCGCCGAGCCGAGCCCGTAGTCGTCGTACTGCTGCAGCGAGCTGCAGAACGCCTGGTCCTCGCCGGCGACGAGCAGCCGGTTGCCGTACCACCCGTACGCCGAGCCCCACGCCACCCCGATCAGGATCGCCAGCAGCGCGAAGTGGAACACCAGGTTGCCGGTCTCCCGCAGGAACCCCTTCTCGGCGCTCACGGTCACCGAGCCGTCATGCCGCCGGAGCGCGACCCGCCACCGGCGCCGCCGCAGCAGCGCCGCGATCTCGTCGGCGGTCACCGCGGACGGCACCCCGGGGGCGTGGCGGGGCAGCCGGTCCAGCCGCTTCGGCGCGTCCGGCGGCTGGCGCAGCATCGCCCGCAGGTGCAGCCGCATCCGCGGCACCAGGCACCCCACCAGCGAGATGAACAGCAGCAGGTAGATCGCGCCGAACCACGGCGAGGCGTACACGTCGAAGGCCCACAGCCGGTCCAGGATCGGCGCCGCGTCCGGGTGCTGCTCGTAGTAGTCGCTGACGTTTGCGAGGTTGAGGTTGCGCTGCGGGAAGATCGACCCCGGCACCGCCGCGATCGCCAGCAGGAAGAGCAGCACCAGCGCTGTGCGCATGCTGGTCAGCTGTCGCCACCAGCGCCGCGCGGTAGGAACAAAACCTTTCCCGGGGGTACGCGGAGCGGCCGGCTCCGGCGCCGTCGACAGCTTCGTCGCCGCCGCCTCGGCAGCGGTGCCGTCGGAGCCGGTGCTGTCCGTGGCGGCGCCGTCTGTGGCGGCGTTGTCTGTGGTGGTGGGCTCGGTGGTGGTCATCAGATGCCGATCTCCCCGGGGCCGACGGTGGCGCGCAGCCAGTTGATCGCCTCGGTCCACAGCCCGGTGACCAGCAGCAGCCCGACGATGATCAGCATGGCGCCGCCGATCCGGGTCACCCACGCGCTGTGCCGCCGGATCACCGCGAACACCCCGAGCAGTCCCCGGAACCCGAGCCCGAACAGCAGGAACGGCACCCCCAGCCCGAGCCCGTACGCCGTGGCCAGCACCGCGCCGCGTACCGCCGAGCCTTCGACGGCGGCCAGCCCGAGCACCGCGGTGAGGGTGGGCGACAGGCAGGGGGTCCAGGACAGCGCGAACACCGCACCCAGCACCGGCGCGCTGGCCAGCCCCGCCGCGGGCAGCCGCGGTCGCCACTGCCGCTGCAGCGCCGGCACCAGCCCGAGGAACGCCAGGCCGAGCCCGATGATCAGCAGCCCGGCACCGATCTCGATCGCCCGCTGCCGCAGCAGCAGCGCCCGGCCGATCTCGCTCGCCGCCACGCTGAGCAGCACGAACACCGCCGTGAACCCGGCCACGAACAGCGCCGACCCGAGCACCACCCGCCCTCGCGCCCGTCCCTTGGTAAGCGTCGCGACGGCGCTCGCAGCCTCGCCGGTCGCACGCGCCTCGCCGCCGGCGACCGGGTTGCCGGACGGGTCGGTGCCGAGTGCGGCGTCCAGGTCGGCGCCGCCCAGCCCGGTGACGTACGACAGGTAGCCCGGCACCAGCGGCAGGATGCAGGGGGAGAGGAAGCTGACCAGCCCGGCCAGCGCGCTCACCGCGATCGCGGCGAACAGCGGACCCGACTGCGCGGTCTCGGCGAACACGGCTACGTCTCCGTGGCGATCTTCTCGAGCACCGGCTGCAGCTCCTCGCGCAGCACCGCCTTGCGGAACACCGCCGCCACCCGGCCTTCGCGGTCGATCACGATCGTCGCCGGGATGGTGTTCGGCGGCACCTCACGGAACTTCAGCGCGATCCGCCCCGCCGGGTCGAACAGGCTCGGGTACGTCACCGAGAAGCTCTCCTCGTACGCCAGCGCCTTGTCCTTCTCGTCGCGGATGTTGACCCCGACGAAGCTCACCTTCCGGTCCTTGAAGGCGGCGGCGACCTTGACCAGCTCGGGGGCTTCCAGCCGGCACGGCGCGCACCACGACGCCCAGTAGTTGATCACGACGACCTCGCCGCGGTGGTCGGCCAGGTCGAACTCGCCGCCGTCGAGCAGCGTGCCGGTGACGCTGGGCGCCGCCGCGCGGTCGCCGGGCGCGAAAACCTGTGAGCTGCCGGCGCCGGCGACGTACCGGTTCTTGCCGGGGCCGGTGTCGACGGCGTCGCGGCCGGTGCCGCACGCCGTGAGCGCCAGCGCGGTGATCAACAGCAGGGCGGGAAACCTACGCACCTTTGGCCTGCTTCGCGGTGGCCGACTGCGCGACCAGGTGCGCCGCCGGCTCGGAGTAGCTGATGTCGACGACTTTCGCCCCGTCGAAGTGGAACGAGGTGAGGCTGGCGAGGTTGCACTGCCGGCGCCGCGGGTCGTGCCAGAGCCGCTTGCCCTCCACGTACCGGCGAAGGGTCCAGATCGGCAGTTGGTGCGAGACGCAGAACGCCTCGCCGGTCGCGCCGCCAGCGGTTTCGGCGGCCTCGCGCGCGGCGTGCAGCGCCTGCGACATCCGGGCGGCGATCGTGGTGTACGGCTCGCCCCAGGACGGGATCATCGGGTTGCGCAGCACCCACCAGTTGCGCGGATCGCGCAGCGCTCCGTCCCCGACGCCGACCTTCTTGCCCTCGAACCAGTTGGCCGACTCGATCAGGTCGGCGTCGGTGGTGATCGGCAGCTCGAACTGCTCGGCGACCGGCCGCGCAGTCTCCTGGGCGCGTTCGAGTGGGCTCGCCACCAGGTGCACGATGGGGCGGTCCTTGATCGAGTCGGCGGCGGCGCGCGCCATCGCCTCGCCCAGCTCGGAGAGGTGGTAGCCGGGCAGCCGGCCGTACAGGATGCCCTTCGGGTTGTGCACCTCACCGTGCCGCAGCAGGTGTACGACGCTCATGGCGCCTCCCTGGCCGCGACAGCCTGGGCGGCCTTCGGCAGCGCCGCGACGATCTGGGAGACCGCCTCGTCGTCGTGCACGCTGGACAGGAACCACGCCTCGTACGCGCTCGGCGGCAGGTAGACGCCCTGCCGCAGCATCTCGTGGAAGAAGACCCCGTACGCCCCGGTGTCCTGGGTCTGCGCGGTGGCGAAGTCGGTGACGTCGGCGTCGGTGAAGAAGACGCTGAACATGGTGCCGGCGGTCGACAGCCGGTGCGGTACACCGGCCTTCGTCAACGCGTCGGTCGCGGCCTGCGCCACGGTCGCGGCGGCCGCGGCGAGCTTCCGGTACGCCTCGTCCGTACCCAGCCGCAGCGTCGCCAGCCCGGCCGCGGTGGCGAGCGGATTGCCGGACAGCGTGCCCGCCTGGTAGACCGGCCCGAGCGGGGCGAGCCGCTGCATGATCTCCCGGCGTCCGCCGAACGCCGCGGCCGGCAGCCCCCCGCCCATCACCTTCCCGTACGTATAGAGGTCGGCGTCAACCGGATCCAGCCCGGCCCACCCCGCGGGGCCGGCGCGGAAGCCGGTCATCACCTCGTCCAGGATCAGCAGCGCGCCGTGGCTGTGCGCGATCTCGGCGAGCCGCTGGTTGAAGCCGTGCCGGGGCGCGATGACGCCCATGTTGCCCGGCGCCGCCTCGGTGATGATCGCCGCGATCTCGCCCGGGTGCTGCGCGAACGCCGCCTCGACCCCGGCGACGTCGTGGTAGCCGACCACGATCGTGTCGGTCGCGGCGGCCGCGGTCACGCCGGCCGAGTCGGGCTGCCCCAGCGTGGCGGCGCCCGACCCTGCCGCGACCAGCAGCGAGTCGACGTGCCCGTGGTAGCAGCCAGCGAACTTGATGATCTTGTCGCGCCCGGTGGTGCCCCGCGCCAGCCGGATCGCGCTCATCGTCGCCTCGGTGCCCGAGTTGACCAGCCTGATCTGATCGACTGGGGTCCGCGTCACCAGCTCCTCGGCCAGCTCCACCTCACCCGGCGTCGGCGCCCCGAAGCTGGTGCCCTTCGCGGCCGCCTCGGTGACGGCGGCGACCACCGCCGGGTGGGCGTGCCCGTGCAGCAGCGGCCCCCAGGAGCAGACCAGATCGACGTACCGGTTGCCGTCGGCGTCGTAGACGTACGGCCCTTCGCCGCGCACCATCATCCGCGGTGTGCCGCCGACCGCGCCGAACGCGCGTACAGGCGAATTCACCCCGCCCGGTGTGACAACCTGGGCGCGGGTGAACAGCTCTGCGGAGGCGCTGCCCCCGCCGGGGGAATGTGACTCACTCACAGCGCCGCCATTGTTGCAGCCGCGCCCGCCGCGCCGCCCCTGGGGCGTCCCGCGTGTGCCCCATCACCCTGGAATTTCAAGATCGCCATTTCGGGTACGGATCAGCGCCAGCCGTCGCCGATCCGTACCCCAGAACAGCGATCTAGCGGCTACGCGACGCCGGGCTGAGCCAGATCAGCTCCGTGTAGCCGTGGTGCCCGTGGATTGTCTTGACGGCGGTGACCGAGTCGTAGACCCCGATGCTCGGATGGCCGGTGGTACGACCCAGCCAGCACAGAGTCACCGCGCCCGCCGGCGGATAGAGCGTCCCGTATGCGACCAACCCGGTGCCGCTGACGCCGCCTAGATCGAGATGGCGCCGCAGGGCGAACAGTCGCGGCAGTTCCTCGACCGTGGTCGTCTTCCTACCGATGTGCGAAGGCTCAGGCATGCTCATCCGCGCCACCGCGGCTCAGTCATGACGACCCGACCCACCGCGCGGCTGCCGTCTCCTGCCTGTGCGACACAACGTCGCATGACGTCGTGTGCCAGACGCCAGCTGTCGCAGGCGACCTCGCAGCGGGGTCCGAAAACGGGCAGGGTTCGCAGCGGCAGCCGGCCGCACTCGCAGATCTGGTGCGTCGAGACAATCCGGTGCCGGCGCATGGCGAGCGCCATCGTCTGTACGTGCCGTCCGATCTCGAAGTTGAGGCTCGGCGCATCGAGTGGTCGTACGCGTAGCTGGGTGGTCATGGTGGTTTCTCCCCGCATCTCGGGCTGATCTTGCCTACAGCGACGATGGGCGGGCCGGGGCTGGTATTGAAGATGGCGACGGGGTGACATCGCCATGTCACCCCCTGCTGTCATGGTGCCTAGTACGGCAGACTTGAGACATCGCTCGCTGTTGTCGTGGGGGTGCCTGGATGAGCGTCAAGCCCGGATGGGCGATGCGACTGCGCAGGGAGCGCGAGGCACGCGGCTGGTCGCAGCGGGACACCATCCGTGCGATGCGCTCCCACACGGATCGGCCGCTGCCAGACGAGGACGCGCTGCTGCGCAGCTGGAAGCGCTGGGAGTCGGGGCGGCATGTACCGGACGGGTTCTACCAACCGCTCATCGCCAAGACGTTCGGTACGGTCTCGGCCGCGTTGTTCGACGCCGTCCGTGAGCGCCGGCGCGCGGTCACCAACGTCTCGGGGCTGGACACGCTGGAGCTGCTGGCGCGGCTGCGATCGTCCGATGTGGACCAGGTGACGCTGGACGCGCTGCGGGTCACCGCCGATCAGCTGTGCTCCGACTACCGCCACCTGCCGGCCGTACAGCTGCGTACCGAGGGGCTGAGCTGGCTGCGCCGCATCACGGGGCTGCTGGAGCACCGACTGACGCTGGCGCAGCATCGCGAGGTGCTGGCGCTGGCGGGCTGGGTCGCCCTCCTGGTGGGCTGCGTGGAGTACGACCTGGGCGCCAGCCGGAGCGCGGACGCCACCCGGCTGGCCGCCCTGTCGCTCGGGCAGGAGGCGGAGCACGCCGAAATCGTCGGCTGGGCTTACGAAATGCGCGCCTGGCAGGCGCTCACCAAGGGCGACTACCAGGGCGTGATCGCGGCCGCCGAAGCCGGACGCGCGGCGGCACCGCACCACGGTGTGGCGGTGCAGTTGGCGGCGCAGCAGGCCAAGGCGTGGGCTCGCTTGGGCGACCGCCGTCAGGTGGCGGCAGCACTCGACGGGGGCCGCGCGCTGCTCGAGGGGATGCCGCTCCCGGACAACCCGGAGCACCATTTCGTGGTCGATCCCGCGAAGTTCGACTTCTACGCCATGGACTGCCACCGGGTGCTGAGCGAGGACCGGCTCGCCACCGTGTACGCCGAGGAGGTGATCCGCGCGGCAACCGACTGGGACGGCACCGTTCGGGCGCCGATGCGGGTCGCGGAAGCGCAGGTCACGCTCGGTGTGGTCGCCGCCCGGCGCGGCGAGCTCGCGCAGGCGGTCGACCATGGACACCGCGCGTGGGACGGGGAGCGCAGCTCGCGTCCGCACCTGCTGATGTTGTCCGCCGAGCTGGAGTCGATCCTGAGCCGGCGGTACGCCAGTGAGCCGGCGACCCGCGACTACCTGACCCGGCTGCGCGAACTGCGTCAATCGCCGCTGCTCGGGTGAAAGCGCCTCAGTCCCTTGTGGAGTGAGTACGCACCGGGGTCTGGTGTCCGGGTCGCGGGAGCGGTTTACTGACCGGTAACGGACGGCGTGTCCAATTGCTGGGGAGGCAACCATGGCGTCACGGGTCAGGCGTGCGGTCGGTACGGCGGCGATGGTGGTCGGTCTCGCGGCCGGCGGAGTGTTCGGTGCGGCGAGCGCGGCGCCCGCGGCCACCGGTACGGCGAGCACCGCGCAGGCCGAGACCACGGCAAGCACGGTGGTCGACATCCCGACCTTGAAGCTCGGCTCCACCGGCACCGGCGTGAAATGCGCGGAGCAGATGCTGTGGGTGATCGGGGCGCCGGAGCTGGCGCCGGACGGGATCTTCGGGCTGCATACCCAGTGGCGGGTGAAGGACTTCGAGCGGTTCTTCGGGCTCACCGTGGACGGCGAGGTGGACGCCCAGACCGGGGCGGCGATGTTCTACATCGCGTCACTGCAGGGCGAGAACCCGATTCGCGACCCGTTCGACATCTGGAACGCCGAGCGGGCCGCGTACTGCGAGGCGTACGTACCCCATTAGTAATGGATCCGGGCGTGTACGGCGCGGTGGTCGGAGTAGTCCCGGTCGTCCCGGTCGGTGCCGGTGAACCGGAGGTCGGCGGCGTCGCCTTCGTTGAAGGTGATGGTGTGCTCGGCGCCGGTGAACGGCATGCCGCTGGAGCGGCGGGCGAACAGGAAGTCGATGCGGCGGTCGGCGCTGATCGTCCAGTTGGCGCGCAGGCAGGCCTTGATGTCGGTGCTGGATTCGCGGCAGTGGTCGTAGAGGGCGTCACGGAAGCCGAGGCCGCCGCCGAGGTCGCCGTTGGTACGGGTGTACCAGCTGCGCCACGCGCCGCCGTCCTGGTCGGTGACGTTGCCGTCGCCGCCCCAGATCATCAGTGAGCCGCCGGTGGTGGTGACCGCTTCGGCGGCTTCCCGGGCGTTTTCGGAGGCGCAGGGCGGGCCGTCCATCGCACCGGTGGGCCAGTGGATCGAGCCGGCCGTGATGTGCTTGCGCGCGATCTTGTCGTACAGCTTCGCGCGGATGTTGACCGTACGGTCCTGGGAATTGTTGGCGCAGCCGCCGGTGCTGGTCAGCGCGTCGGACTGCCAGGTCGCGGTGCTCACCAGGTCGAAGCGGCCGGTGCGGTAGATGATCGCGTTGGTCTGCTGGGCCTTCTCGGCGCCGCACGGCGAGTTCATCCGCTCCGGATCCGGTATCGCGAGCACGCCGGCGTACACCCCGGCGAGCTGGTCGGTCATCGCGGTCACCAGCTGGTTGAGCTGGGTACGGTTCGCGATCTGCTGGACGAGGAACAGGTCCGGGCTGGTCTCGTACCCCTTCATGTAATAGATCAGGTCCTGCCAGTCCCCGGGGCAGAAGGCGTCGACCGTCTCCAGGTTCTCGATGTTGTTGACGTACACCTGGAGGTAGGCGGGGTCGTTGTTGACCGCGGAGGCGGCGCCGACGTCCGCGCTGGCCGGCGGGCCGACCGCCAGCGTGGTGAAGGTCAAGATCGCGACAACCCATCCGGCGGTACGGCGGATCCGGTGCACGGCGGTCCTCCTCGTCCTGCGGTGACGTCGCCCGAGTGTCCCGGCGATGGTGTCCGCGCCGCTACCCCGGCTATCCGTCCAGGGGGTTACCGTACGACGACATATTCCGTAGGCTATCGACGCTTCGAAAGTTTCCGCCACCCCTCGGAGGCCGTGATGGTCGTACGTCGCCAGATCCTGACCGCGTTGGGCGCCGGAGCGGCGGTGACCGCGACGGGTGGACTGCTGCTGCCGGGACCGGCCGGCGCCGCGCTGGGGCTCGGCGGTGCCGCGGCGCTGGCGGGGGACTGCGTACCGGCTCCGGCGACGCCGAAGCGGCAGCTGCGCGCGACCTGGCTGGCCAGCGTGGTCAACATCGACTGGCCCAGCCGGCAGGGGCTGTCTGTAGCGCAGCAGAAGGCCGAGTATCTGCGCTGGCTGGACCAGGCCGAGGCGCAGCGGCTGAACGCGATCTTCGTACAGGTACGGCCCACCGCGGACGCGTTCTGGCCCTCGCCGTACGAGCCTTGGTCGGAGTGGCTGACCGGCACCAGAGGCAAGGACCCCGGGTACGACCCGCTGGCCTTCCTGGTGAAGGAGGCGCACCGGCGCAACCTGGAGTTCCACGCCTGGTTCAACCCGTACCGGGTGAGCATGCCGGCGCCCGGCGGCGCGGGCGTGGACATCGACAAGCTGGCGCCCGACCACCCGGTACGCCAGCACCGGGACTGGGTGGTGCCCTACCCGATCAACGCCCCCGGCGCGCGGCTCTACTACAACCCGGGAATTCCCGAGGTACGCGGGTTCGTGCAGGAAGCGATCATGGATGCGGTGGTGCACTACGACCTCGACGCGGTGCACTTCGACGACTACTTCTACCCGTACCCGGCGGCGGGGCAGCAGTTCGCCGACTCCGAGACGTACGCCCGCTACGGGTCGGGTTTCGACAACGTCCACGACTGGCGCCGCCACAACATCAACCTGCTGGTCGCCGAGCTGTCGGAGAAGATCCACACCGCGAAGCCGTGGGTGAAGTTCGGGATCAGCCCGTTCGGGATCTGGCGCAACAAGGCCACCGACCCGCTCGGCTCGGAGACCAACGGGCTGCAGAGCTACGACGCGATCTACGCCGACTCGCGTAAGTGGGTTCGCGAGCAGTGGGTCGATTACATCAACCCGCAGGTGTACTGGAACATCGGCTTCACCGTCGCCGACTACGCCAAGCTGGTGCCGTGGTGGTCCGACGTGGTCGCCGGCACCGACGTCCAGCTGTACGTGGGGCAGGCGGCGTACAAGATCGGCACCTCCGGCGCCTGGCTGGACCCGGCGGAGCTGAGCCGACACCTGACCTTCAACCGCGACTACCCGCAGGTGGCCGGCGACGTGCACTTCAGCGCCAAGGACCTGCGCGCCGACAAGCTGGGCGCGATCACCCGGCTGGTCACCGAGCAGTACTCCCGGCCCGCGCTGATCCCGGTGCACGCCGCCCGGGGCGGCGCCGCGCCACCGTCGCCGGTGATCACCACGCTGCACCGTGCCGAGAACGAGGTGTCGTTGCAGCTCCAGCCCACCGCGGGTGGCGCCCCGACCGCGTACGCCGTGTACCGGTTCGACGGCGCCGGCGTACCCGACTGCGGCTTCGCCGACGCCGCGCACCTGCTGGGTACGGTGCGCGCGGACGGCGGCACCGCGTCCTTCGAGGACAAGTCAGCGACGGTCGGGCAGACCTTCACGTACGCCGCCACCGCGCTGGACCGGCTGCACCACGAGAGCCCGCCCAGCCCGGGGCGCACCACCTAAGGCTGCTCAGCCGGGCGCACCACCTAACGACTTGGTACACGATAGCCACCGGGCTGCGCCGGACCCGTTCGCCGACCGGCGGCGTTGTCGGCTCACCCGGATACAACACCGGTATCCGGGCAACCCTCCGCCTTGCCGGACCGGCGAACGGGCCTCGGCTCGCTCCGGCGCTATCATGCACCAAGTCGTAGGCTGCTCAGCCGGCGAGGCGGCTGGCGGTACGCGGTGCGGGGCGGGCGGCGACGGCGACCTCGACCGCCTGCGCCAACCCGAGTAGGGCCCCGGCTTCGTACCGGTCCTGGTAGGCGTCGCCCAAGCCGTCCATCGCGCGGGTACGGTCGCCCGTGAACGACTCCGCGTATCCCTTGTCGTTGGCGCGCATCGCGTTGCGGTGCGCGTCGACCGCGCCGAACAGCAGCGCGGCCCGATCGTGGTCGCCGATCTTCGCCGCCCAGGACGCCATCGCGAACAGCGCGTCCACCACGCCGGAGTGGAACCCGTACACCATCCGGGCACGCAAGGATCTGACCAGATGGCTGCGGGAGGCGGCGAGGTCACCGCTGGAGAGCGCGATCAGCCCGAGCAGGAACGACGTACGCAGCCGGCCCCGCCACGCCGGCTGTCCGGCCTCCAGCGCCTCGGCGCCCACCAGCAGCTTCTCGGCCTCGTCCAGTGCGCCGCGTTGCCACAGCAGCTGCGCCAGGCAGTAGACGCTGGGCAGCGCCTCACCTTCGGCGTTGTTCTCCCCGGCGTACTCGATGCTGTGCCGGCACGCCGCCTCGGCCTGGGTCGGTGCGCCCATCCCGGCCAGGATCCCGCCGCGGTGCGCCAGCACCCGGGCCAGCAGCGCCGGGTCGCTGGCCCGCCGGGCGGCCAGCTCGGCGCGCTGGCTGAACCGCAGCTGCTCGGCGTGCTCCCCGTCGGCGCCGGCCAGCAGCGCGTGTACGTGGTACGCGTTCGCCAGCTCGGCGGGCGGCAGCTCCAGCTCGGTGTCGGCGATCCGCTCGTACATCCGGAACAGCCAGACCCGGCCTTCCCGGGCCAGGCCGCGTTCCCGCCACCACTGGTCGAGCGCGGTCACCAGACGCAGGCCGTACCGGACGGTGCCGCCGTTGGCGGACCAGTGCAGGGCGCGGCGTACCTCTTCGGCGAGCGGGTCCAGCGCGTACATCGACAGGGTGACCGGTACGCCGTCCTGCGCCGTGCTGGCACGCCGGATCGCCTGCAGGCACCACGCCACGTGACGGTTGCGGGCCGCCGCCTCCTCCCCGTACGCGGCGAGCTTGCGGGCCGCGAAGGCGCGGATCGTGTCCAGCATCCGGTACGTGGTGTGCCCCGGCCCGCCCTCGGCGAGCACCAGCGACTTGTCCACCAGTACGGCCAGCGGCCCGAGGCACTCCTCGCCGTACAGCCATTCGATGGTCGGCAGGTCCACCCGTCCGGAGAAGATCGCCATCCAGCGCAGCAGCCGGGCCGGGCGGGCGCCGAGCGTACGGTACGACCAGTCCACCGTAGTGGTCAGCGTGCTGTGCCGGTCGTTCGGACCGGCGGATTCCTCGGCCGTGGCGTCCGGATCGGCGGGCGACTCGACCACCTCGGGCTCGGCGTCCAGCACCCCGAGTACGTCGTCCAGCCGCTCCGCCAGCTCGCTGGTGGACAGTACGCGCAGCCGCGCCGCGGCCAGCTCCAGCGCGAGCGGGAGGCCGTCCAGGCGGCGGGCGATCCGGTCCAGGTCGGCCAGCTCCGGCGGCGAAACGTCCCGGCCGCCGCGCGCGGCGGCGGCTCGGTCCAGCAGCAGCTCGACGGCGTCGCTGCGCCGGTCGCCGATCGGGGTGACCGACAACGGCGGGATCCGCCAGACAACTTCGCCGGGCAGCCCGAGCGGTTCCCGGCTGGTGGCGACCACGGTCAGTGACGGGCAGCCGGCGAGCAGCTGGCTGACCAGTGCGGCGACCCAGTTGCGCTGGTGTTCGCAGGTGTCCAGCAGCAGCAGGCTGCGGTGCTCGCGGGCGTGCTCGGCGAGCGTCTCGGACACCGGCCGGCCCGGCTCCGGGCGTAGCCCGAACGCCGCCGCCACCGACACCGGCACCAGCGCCGCGTCGGTGGTCGAGGCCAGATCGGCGAACCAGATCCCGTCCGGGTGCGCCTGGATCAGGTCAGCGGCCACCTCGACCGCCAGCCGGGTCTTGCCGCCGCCACCGGGTCCGGAAACCGTGATCAGCCGGTGCGACAGGGTGAGCGCCCGCAGCTCGGCGCGCTCCGGCGCCCGGCCGATGAAGCTGGTGGCCGCGGCCGGCAGGTTGTGCAGTGCGGCGCCGAGCGTACGGGGCCGCGGGAAGTCGCGTTCCAGCCCGGGGGCGACGAGTTGGTAGAGCCGTTCCCGGTCGTCGAAGCCGCGCAGCCGGTGCAGCCCGAGATCGAGCAGCCAGGCTTCCTGCGGCAGCTGGTCGGCGTGTTCGGCGGTGGCGGCGGAGCACAGCACCTGGCCACCGTGCGCGGCGGCGGCAACCCGGGACGCGCGGTGGACGACGTGGCTGGCGTACTCGCCGCCGTACGGGACCGCGTGGCCGGTGTGCAGCCCCATCCGTACCCGGGGGCGGGCGGTGACGGCCGGCCAGGGGTGTTCAATGATCGCGCGCTGCGCTTCCAGGCAGGCGTGCATGGCGGCGCTGGCGTCGGGGAAGGCGACGAACGCGCCGTCGCCCTCGTTGAGCAGCTCGGCGCCGTCGTACCGGCTGAAGGCGTGGCGCAGGATGCTGCGGTGTTGCTGCAGCACGGGTCGGTAGCCCTCTCCGAGCAGCCTTGCCATCCGGGTCGAAGCTTCGATGTCGGTGAACAGGAACGTGACCTGTCCACTGGGTAGGTGTAGCGGCGGAGTCACGGGCACCTCCGACTCCCCTGACGAGTGATCTCATCTTGTCGTGCCCGTGACAGTTTCGATATCAGGGGAAAGGTCGGCGGTGTGGGCCAAATGGGTTAGAGATCCCTACTCGTAAGGCCGGACTTGTCAGGGCTAAGGACCCTGGTACAGGGCCTTTGGTCGTGCTGGATGCCCCAGATTGGCCAGAATCGTCGCCGATCGTGTCCGGAGGCCGGCCCCGGAAGTGGGCACCGTTGCCCCCGGAAGTGGGGCACCGTTGGCCCCGGAAGGGGGCACCGCCAAGATCACGCCTTGGGTACGGCGCCAGCATCGGTCATACTCGGACGGATGCGGCGCTGGCTGGGACTTCTGGGAGGCGCCGTCACCGGGCTGGGGCGGCGGGTCGCCGCGCTGCCGACATCGGTGGCGGCGGTGTTTCGGCGTACCGGTAACGACGCGGGTGCGGCCTGGCGCGGTGCCGGCGACGCGATGAAGCGACCCGGTGCCCGGCTCGGGCTGCACGGCCTGGCGCTGGTGGGCGTGCTCGGCGCCGCCGTACTGACCGGCCTGTACGTCGTACCCTCAGTCGCCGGGACCCGTCCCGCCTCGGCGCCCAGCACCAGCGCCGCGCCGCAGCCGGCGCCGGTGGACGCGCCGGGTGGCGACGCACCCCAGGCGCAGGTGCCGTCCGCACCGCCGAGCGGATCGCCCACCAACCTGAAACGCCCCCAGGACGCGCTCGCCGC
>JBOGDF010000071.1:0-18573 GCA_050701635.1 Micromonosporaceae bacterium
GGCGGCGGTCCGGCAAGGCGCAGGTTCGTCCGGATACCGGTGTTGTATCCGGACGGTTCTGCAACGCGGCCGGTCGTCGTCTGGTGCCTGTCGCAGCCGACTGAAGATCTACAGGACAGGCCCTAGGGCCTCGGCGAGCTCGCGCGATCCGGCTAGCCGCGCGCCACCGCCACCTCGGCCGACTCAGCCTCCGCGGCCGCGCCGCCGGCGCGTTGCCACCAGTCCAGCACCCGGAGCGCGCGCAGTGTGTTCCACCGGCTGGGCTGTCCGGGCTGCTCCAGCTCGAAGAAGGCCTTGCCGGGCCAGCGCTGCCGCAGCGGCCACCGGCCGTCGGCACCGCGCCGGTCGCGTACCACCGCGATCGCCTCGGCGCAGGCAGGGTCCGCCGGCGCGTCGACGTCCGCCAGGTGCACCAGGCCGCGCAGTACGTCGTAGTGCCACCGCGGCGGGTACGAGAACCGCAGATACCGCCGGTCCACCACCTCGCCGGTGCGATGCGACCGGAACATCCGGTGCGCCAGCAGGAACCGCCGCCCGCCGGCGAGCCGTTCGTCGATCAGCGGATCGGGCCGGTGCCGCCGCAGCTCGGCGAGCGCCTCCAGCACCTGCACCGTGGTGTGGAACGAGCTGTGCCGGCTGCCGGTGAGCGGGGCGTCGCAGTTCCAGCCGCCGTCCGGCATCACCGCGTCTTCCAGCAGCCACGACGCCGCGTCGTCCAGCCGGCGTCCCGCCATTCCGAAGTACGCCGCCAACCCGACGTACATGCTGGTGACGCACGCCTCCGGACTCCGTACCCGGGCCTGCCCGGCGACCGAACCCAGGCTGGCGGTCAGCCGCTCGCACCCGCGCCGGCCGCCCGGATCCGCCGGATCCAACCCCAGACCCCACAACAGCAGCATGGTGTACGTGGTCGAGATCCACTTCGGGCTGTAGATCCCGCCGCCCCAGCCCCCGTCCGGCTCCTGCCGCGCGAGCAGCGCCGCACCCCAGCCCTCGGTCGCCACCCGGGCCCGCTCGGCGGCGACATCGGCATCGGGCTCGCCGTGCAGCGCCATGGTCTGCCACCGGATGCTCGGGTCGCCCGCCATCAACCAGTCATGTGGCTCCATGACGGGACGGTAGCGCCGACGCCCGACAAGTTTCAGCACAGTACGCGGCCCGAACAGCACCACGATCCGAACGGCACCTCGGTCAGCACGCGACCGCGGTCAGAACAACACCGTGGCGAAGCGGTCGATCTCGCGGAAGCCGCAGCGCTGGTACACCCGGCGGGCGGCGTGGTTGCTCTGGTTGACGTACAGGCTGACGCTGGGGATGCCGCGGCGCAGCGCGTCGGCGACCACGGCCGCCATCCCCGCGGTGGCCTCGCCCCGGCCGCGCAACCGCGGCGGCACCCACACCCCCTGGACCTGCGCGGTGTGCGGGCTCAACACCGCCAGGTCGGCCTTGAACACCACCTCGCCGCCGACGATCTTCGCGTACGCCCGCCGGCCCCGGATCAGCTCGGAGACCCGCCGCCGGTACGGCTGCCCGTCGGCGTCGCGTACCGGCGAAACCCCGACCTCCTCGGTGTACATCTCGATCGCCGCCGGCAGCAGTACGTCGAGCTCGTCTTCGCGTACCAGCCGGACCTGCGGGTCGGGCGCCGGCGCGGGCGGGCGGTCGGCGACCAGCAGCGGCTGCCCGGCGCGTACCTCCCGGGCGGGCCCCCACAGCCCCTGCAGCCGCGACCACATCCCCAGTACGGCGTCCGCCGGCCCGACCATGGACGAGCAGCGACGCCGCTCCGCGCGACCGATGGCGGCGAACGCGGCGACCGCGTCCGGGCCGGCAGCCACCGGGATCAGGTTGGTGCCGAACCAGCACAGCGCCTCGAGCTCGCCGCCGGGGCCGTACCCGAAGAGCCGGGCACCGCTGCGCCACCAGTCGACGCCCGCTTCGGCCACCAGCTCCGCCACCTGCGCTCCGGTGATCGGCTCCCGCTCCAGCACCGTACGGATGGCTGCCCGGTCCTGCTCACCCAGCAGCCGGGCCGGCACCGTCAACATGCCGGCGAGCCTAACGGGTCAGCCTGAGAGCCAGATGGTCAGTGGACCGAGACGGTCGGGGTCAGGCCGCGCAGCTCCTCGGGGAGCTCGGCGCCCATCTCCTCGGCGATCCGCAGCGCCTCTTCGATCAGGGTCTCCACGATCTGCGACTCGGGGACCGTCTTGATCACTTCGCCCTTGACGAAGATCTGGCCCTTGCCGTTGCCGGAGGCGACTCCGAGGTCGGCTTCCCGGGCCTCGCCGGGGCCGTTCACCACGCAGCCCATCACGGCGACCCGCAGCGGCACCGGCAGCCCTTCCAGACCGGCGGTGACCTCCTCGGCCAGCTTGTAGACGTCGACCTGGGCACGGCCGCAGGACGGGCAGGACACGATCTCCAGGCCGCGTTCCTTCAGGTTGAGCGACTCCAGGATGGAAAGCCCGACCTTGACCTCCTCCACCGGCGGTGCCGACAGCGAGACCCGGATCGTGTCGCCGATGCCCTCGGCGAGCAGCGCCCCGAACGCCACCGACGACTTGATGGTGCCCTGGAACGCCGGCCCGGCCTCGGTCACCCCGAGGTGCAGCGGGTAGTCACACCGCGCCGCCAGCTGCCGGTACGCCTGGACCATCACCACCGGGTCGTTGTGCTTCACGGAGATCTTGAAATCCCGGAAGCCGTGCTCCTCGAACAGCGACGCCTCCCACAGCGCCGACTCGACCAGCGCCTCGGCGGTGGGCTTGCCGTACTTCTCCAGCAGCCGCTTGTCCAGCGAGCCGGCGTTGACGCCGATCCGCAGCGACACCCCGGCGTCGGCGGCGGCCCGCGCGATCTCGCCGACCTTGTCGTCGAACTTCCGGATGTTGCCCGGGTTGACCCGTACGGCGGCACAGCCCGCGTCGATCGCGGCGAACACGTACTTCGGCTGGAAGTGGATGTCGGCGATCACCGGGATCTGCGACTTGCGCGCGATCGCCGGCAGCGCCTCCACGTCGTCCTGGCTGGGCACCGCGACCCGTACGATCTGGCACCCGGACGCGGTCAGCTCCGCGATCTGCTGCAGCGTGGCGTTGATGTCGGTGGTGGGTGTGGTGGTCATCGACTGTACGGAGACCGGCGCGTCACCGCCGACCAGCACACTGCCCACCTTGATCTGCCGGGACTTGCGCCGCTCCGCCAACCGCGGCGGCGGCGCCGTAGGCATTCCCAAGCTGACCGTCATACCGTCACCTCGTGAACAGCTGGATGGGATTGACGATATCGGCCGCCACCGTGAGCACGGTGAACAACCCGAAAATGATGATCACGGCGTACGTGACCGGCATGAGTTTCAGGTAGTCGACGCGCCCAGGGTCCGGTTTGCCGAGTTTCGCGTACACCCAGCTGCGCGCCTTCTCGAACCAGGCGATCGCGATGTGACCGCCGTCCAGCGGCAGCAGCGGGAACAGGTTGAACACCCCGACGAAGAGGTTCAGCACCGCCAGCAGCAGGAAGAACAGCGGCCAGATCTCGTGCTCGACCACCTCGCCGCCGAGCCGGCTGGCGCCGACCACGCTGATCGGGGTCTCCGGATCGCGCTCCTCCCCCATCAGGGCGTCGAACAGCTTCGGCACCTTCTCGGGGAACTTCGCCAGCGCCTGGAACGTGCCGATGAACATGTTGCCGATGTACTGGCCGGCCACCCCGATGCCGTCGACCGGCCCGACGGTGATCGAGTCGGCCAGCCCGACCCCGATCGCGCCGACCTTCTCCAGGTCGGTGCCGCTGTATTTGGCGGGGTCCTTGTCGGTCTTGAGCACCTTCAGGGTGGGGCGCTCCACCACCGGCACCGTCACGGTCGCGTCGTGGGTCTTCCCGTCCCGCTGGTACGTCAGCGAGACCTGCTCGCCGCCGGAGGCGCGTACCTCGTTGACCAGCGCGTCCCAGGAGGACACCGACTCGCCGTTGATCCCGGTGATCACGTCACCGGGGCGCAGCCCGGCCGCCGCGGCGGGGCTCTGCGGGTCACCGGGCTGGCAGTCGCGTACGTAGCGGTTCTCCGGGTCGTACTCCCACTCGACCACGACGCACGGCTCGACCCGGTCGAGCTCGATCCGCGACGCCGGACTGGCGCCGGCCGCCGAGTTGGGTACGCCGACGAACACCGCGGTGAACCACAGGATCAGGAAGCCCAGGATGAAGTGGGTGAGCGAGCCGGCGGACAGCACGATCGTGCGCTGCCACAGCGGCTTGCGCCAGAACACCCGGTGCCGGTCGGCCGGGGCGACGTCCTCGTCCTCCTCCAGCGGCGTCATCCCGATGATCTTGACGAACGCGCCGGCGGGGATCGGCTTCACACCGTACTCGGTCTCGCCGCGTTTGAAGGACCACAGGGTCGGGCCGAACCCGATGAAGAACTGGGTGACCTTCATCTTGAACGCCCGGGCTGTCCACATATGCCCGGCTTCGTGCAAGGCGATCGAGATCAGGATGCCGAGTGCGAACAGCACCACCCCTAGCGCGTACGCCATCAAGAACCCTTTCCCACGATCTCCACGGCGCGGGCACGCGCCCACGACTCGGCTGATTGCACCTGTTCGACCGTACCCGGCTCGCCGAAGTCCGGTGCATCGGCCAACACCCGCTCCAGGGTGTCGACGATGCCGGTGAACGGTAGCCGGCCGGCCACGAACGCCGCCACACACTCCTCGTTCGCCGCGTTGTAGACCGCCGGCAGGCAGCGGCCGGTGGAGCCGGCCTGGCGCGCCAGGCGTACCGCCGGAAAGGCCTCGTCGTCCAGCGGGAACAGCTCCCAGGTGTGGCTGGTGCTCCAATCCACTGCGGGCGCCGCCTCGGCGACCCGGTCCGGCCAGCCCAGCGCCAGTGCGATCGGCAGCCGCATGTCCGGCGGGCTGGCCTGGGCGAGCGTCGACCCGTCGGTGAACTCCACCATCGAGTGGATCACCGACTGCGGGTGCACCATCACGCCGATGTCGGCGTAGTCGATCCCGAAGAGCTCGTGCGTCTCGATCACCTCGAGCGCCTTGTTGACCAGGGTGGCGGAGTTGATCGTCACCACCGGGCCCATGTCCCAGGTGGGGTGCGCCAGCGCCTGCTGCACCGTGACGCCGGCGAGCTCGTCTCGGGTACGCCCCCGGAACGGCCCACCGCTCGCGGTCAGGATCAGCCGGCGTACCTCCTCGGCACGGCCGCCGCGCAGGCACTGGGCGAGCGCGCTGTGCTCGCTGTCGACGGGGACGATCTGGCCGGGTGCTGCCACCTGGCGTACCAGCGCCCCTCCGGCGACCAGCGACTCCTTGTTGGCCAGCGCGAGGGTACGCCCGGCGCGCAGCGCGGCGAGCGTCGGCGCCAGCCCGATCGAGCCGGTGATCCCGTTCAACACCAGGTCACACGGCCATTCCGCGAGCAGCGCGGCGGCGTCCGGGCCGGCCAGCAGCTTCGGCAGCTGGTAGCCGCCGGTGGCGTACCCGCTCTGCTGGGCCTTGGCGTAGAACGCCAGCTGCAGATCCTGCGCGGTGCTGGCTCTGGCGACCGCGACCGCCTCGACCCGCAGCTCGAGCGCCTGCTGCGCGAGCAGCTCCACGTTGCCGCCACCGCCGGCCAGCGCCACGATCCGGAACCGGTCCGGATTGCGGCGTACCACGTCGATGGCCTGGGTCCCGATCGAGCCGGTCGAGCCCAGCAGCACTATCTCGCGCACGACCCTATTCTGCCGTCGGCGCCGGAGCCGCCTCGCGGCGGCTGGAGCGGATCTCGTGGCCGGCGCTGGTGATGCACTTGCCGGTCTCCAGATTCCACTTCCAGCCGTGCATCTGGCAGGTCAGTACGCCGTCCTCCACCTTCCCGAACCGGGACAGGTCCGCCTTCAGGTGCGCGCAGCGCCGCTGCACCGTCCAGCCGTCCAGGTTGATGTCCTCGGCGTCGGGCTTCTGCTCGGCGTACCAGCCTTCGGCGTAGTTGAGCCGCTCCTCGGACAGGCACTTGAAGAAGGTGTAGACGAACTCGTTGTACTGCCCGATCCGGGCCGCTGAGAACCGGCAGGACAGGAACAGGCTGTTCACCCAGTCGAGCTCCTCGATGTGCAGCAGGTGCTCGATCAGCCGCCGCTCGGTACGGAACCGGTAGCGCACCTTCTCGTCGGCGTACGGGCGCACCTCGCGCGCGGCGAAGTCGATCGAGATCGACTCGATGACCTCGCCGCCGTCCGGCGCGGTCAGGTCGAACCGGACCGGTCCGCCGATCCCCTTCGCCATCTGCTCGGCCTCGTCCAGCAGCGGCTCCAGCAGCTCCTTGAGCGACGCCAGTACGTCGATCTCGGGGTGCGACCAGCTCTGTTTCGCCGCCTCGATCACCGGGCGCTGGCGCTCGGCGTACTCCCGGAGGTGCTGTTCTTTGTTGTCGAAGAACGCCCGGGTGTCCGCCACCGGGTGGGTGACGCGGCAGTCGTCGGCGGTCACCTCGGCGGCGGTGCCGGGCAGCAGCAGTACGCCGTTGTCGCGCCCCAGCTCGACCATGTGGTCGAGGAAGACCTGCTGGTCGGGGAAGATGTTGCCCTCGTCTTTCTGACCGGCATGGGGGATGTCGTTGAACTGCCACAGTTGCTCATCGAGGAAGCACGGCGGGCCGGCGATCGGGAACACCCAGCTCGCCTTCAGGTCGTCGATGTAGCGGACCGTACGGTCGAACTGCCGCTCCCGCTTCTGCTTGCCGAACGCGGTCTTCGCGGTGTGCGGCAGCTCATACACCATCGGGTACCAGATCGCGCCGGAGAACTGCAGCAGATGCGCGTGTACGTGTCCCAGCTCCGCGAATTCCGCCAGGTCCGTGGGCCGCGCGTCGTTCTGGTTCAACAGCCGTACGCCGTTGTCGTCCACCCAGATCGAGGAGTCGCCGATCGGGCCGTCGGTGGGCGAGGTGAGCGCCTGGATCATCACCTTGACGCCGTTGCCGAGGTCGGTGACCTCCCGGTTCGGCGCCTTCACGAAGTCGCGGAAGCCGAGCTCGCGCAGCTCGTCCTCCAGCTCGCTGGTCGGGTAGTCCGGCAGCAGCACCGTGGCCTTCTTGGAGATCCGCTCGCGCAGGTTCTGTTCGTCGAAGTGGTCGCGGTGCAGGTGCGAGACGTACAGGAAGTCGGTCTGCCCGAGCGTGTCCCAGTCCAGCCCGGAGTTGTCCGGGAACGGGAACCACGAAGCGAAGTACGCCGGGTTCACCCACGGGTCGCACAGGATGCTCCCCGCGCGGGTCTCGATCAGCATGCCCGCGTGGCCGGTCCCGGTGACTCGCACGGCGCGGTCCTCCTGTCGTTGAATCCATCTGTCGTTGAATACCCCTTACGGGGGTACGGCGACCGGCTGCGCGCCGGGTGGCTGCGTACCGCCGCCGGGTGGCTGCGTGCCACCTCCGCCAGCGTGCCAGACTATCCGCGACGTGGAAGCGACGGGCTGGACGCTCCCGTCAGCCTCGGGCTGGACGCTCCCGTCAGGCTAACGAAGTCGCGAACAAGGAGGCATTGTGGCGGGCACCGACGAGCCGATCACCTCACCGGACCAGCGCAAGCCGGGCCACCCCAAGGTGGTACGCGCACTGGTGATTGTCGCGAGCCTGCTGTTCCTCTCGCTGGTCCTCGGCAACCACCAGGGCAACGTCGAGAACCTGTGGCTGATCGGGCTGGCCGGCGCCGGGTTCGCCTGGGTGGTCATCGACTGGGTGCTCGAGCGCAACGGCCTGAAGTAGACCGCCCCCTCCCCTACCCGCGTACGCCGCGGCGGGCGAACAGGTCCCGTACCTCCCGTAGCGCGGAGTCGACCTCGGCCTCGAAGTAGCCGCCCTGCACCAGGCTGAACTGGCCCGGGTCGAGCTCCCCGTCGGTCACGGTCACCGCGGAGCGCCCCGCCATGGTGGCGCCGATCGCGTCGAACAGCCGGTCGACCTGCGTACGGTCGTAGCCGCTGCCGAAGCGCCGCAGCTGGAACGTACGCCGCAGCTGATCCAGCCGGTGCGCGTCGTCCGGGGTGAACGGCGAATCGCTGGCCCGGATCTCCGAGGTCATGTCCAGCTTGCCGTGACGGCCCGGGACTTCGTACCCGCCGCTGCCGCCGCGCATGTTCGGGATCTGCTGGGTCATGCTGGTGTCCTGCTCCGCCCGTCCCCCGCGCATGCCGCCCGGCGGTGTCGCGGCCGGCGGCGGCGCCATGGGTGGCGGTGCGGCGGCCGGCGGACCTGGCATCGGCACCGGCATCGGCGGGGACGCGCCCATCGGGGCCACGTCGGGGCGGGGTGGCGCCGCGGCGGGCGGCAACGGACGATCCGGGCGGCGCGCGATGGTCGGCTCGTCGAGGCGTGCGTACCGCGGGTCCTCCGGGGGCTGACCACGCTCGGCGCGGTGCGGCTCGGGGAAGGGCTCCCCACGGTGCGGCTGTGGCTCGCCGCGGTGCGGCTCACCACGGTGCGGCTCGCCGCCGAACTCGCGCTCCGGGTAGCCACGGCCGCGCTCCGGCGTACCGAATCCTCCGGGAGCGCCGGGCGGTGGGCCGTAACCGGGCGCGCCAGGCATCGGGGCTTCCTGACCCGGCTCCGGACCCCGGCCCCGCTCGGGGTAGCCGCGCCCGCCCTGGTATCCAGGCTCCTCGCGGCGCTGCGCACGGGGGGTACGGACGGCGCCCGCGCCCTCCTCCTCATGGGCCATCAGCTGGCGCTCGAGCCGGTCGAGATACACGTCGACCTGCCACTCGTCGTAGCCACCGAACCGGACGCGGAAGACGACGTCGTGGACCTCCTGCGCGGTCACCGGTTCGCCGCTGGGGTTACCGGCGAGGGTCTCCTCGGCGCGCGCCAGGAAGTCGTCCACCTCATCGGCCTTATACCCGCGACGCAGTGCCCTACGCCGGAACCGCTGACCCTGAGTCGTCACTCACCCACCTCCGCTGCCGCGAGCTGTCCGCACGCGCCGTCGATCTCTCTGCCTCGGGTGTCTCGTACCGTGGTCGGAACCCCGGCTTCGCGCAACAGCCGTACAAACTCCCGTTCTACCGGCTTCGGGCTGGCATCCCAACGGCTGCCCGGAGTCGGGTTGAGCGGAATGAGGTTAACGTGTGCGAGCCGACCGGCGAGTAACCGGCCGAGAAGTTTCGCGCGCCAGGGTTGATCGTTCACGTCCCTGATCATTGCGTACTCGATCGAGACCCGCCGTCCCGTGGTGGCCGCGTACTCCCACGCCGTACCCAGGACCTCGTCCACCTTCCACCGGCTATTGACTGGTACGAGTTCGTCCCGCAACTCGTCGTCCGGGGCGTGCAGCGACAGCGCCAAGGTCACCTGGAGCTTCTCCGCGGCGAGCCGCCGCATCGCCGGCACCAGGCCGACTGTGGAAACCGTCACGTGTCGCTGCGCCAGCCCGAGACCTTCCGGCACCGGGTCGGTGATCCGGCGTACCGCCGCCACCAACCGGTTGTAGTTGGCCAACGGTTCACCCATTCCCATGAAGACGACGTGCGAGAGCCTGCCGGCACCGCCGGACACCTCACCGTCGGCGACGGTGCGCGCGGCATCCACTACCTGCTCCACGATCTCGGCGGTGGAAAGGTTACGGGTCAGACCGGCCTGACCGGTAGCGCAGAACGGACACGCCATGCCACACCCGGCCTGAGAGGACACACAGACCGTCACCCGGTCCCGATATCCCATCAGTACGCTCTCCACCAGCGCGCCGTCGTGCAGCCGCCACAGCGTCTTGCGGGTCTCGCCCCGATCGCAGGTCTGAACCTTGGCCGGCACCAGCAACGACGGGAACAGCGCGTCGGTGAGCCTGCCCGCGGTGTCGGCCGACAGGTCGGTCAGCCCGGCGCGGGAGTCGACGCGGGCCAGCCGCCCGAAGTAGTGGTGCGAGAGCTGGGTGGCCCGGAACGGCTTCTCCCCCAGCTCGGCCACCGCGTCGCGGCGCGCCGCCAGATCCAGGTCGGCGAAGTGTCGCGGTGGTAGCGCGGCGGCGCGTTGGCCGGGGCGTACGGGGGCGAGGAGCGGCAGCGTCTTCATGTCGTATGCAAGTCTCGCACGTTTCTCCGCGCCGCCCGCCGGGCGCCGTCACGGCGTACCGGGCAGCGACCCGGGACGGGTCGGCGGCGGGTCATCCGGCCGGCGGCGCGAACGTGAGCAGCAACAGGTAGCCGACCGGCGCCGCCAGCAGCAGCGAGTCGAGCCGGTCCATCAGCCCGCCGTGCCCCGGCAGCAGCTGGCCCATGTCCTTGATACCGAGGTCGCGCTTCATCAGCGACTCGGACAGATCGCCCAGGGTGGCCGCGCAGGCGGCCGCCACGCCGTAGATCGCGCCCTGCCACCATGGCACGCCCAGCATCAGGTAGAGCATGATCGCCGCGCCGGTCGCGCTCGCCACCACCGAACCGGCGAACCCCTCCCAGGACTTCTTCGGACTCACCGAGGGCGCCATCGGGTGACGGCCCAGGAACACGCCGGTGGCGTACCCGCCGACGTCGGAGAGCACCACGCTGGCGATCATGATCGTCACCCGGAACGCGCCGTCGTCCGGCTGCGCCAGCAGGATCGCGAACCCGGCCAGGAACGGCACGTACGCCGCGATCAGGGTCGCGGCGGTAAAGTCGCGCTGATACCCCACCGGCCCGTCGGACAGCCGCCACACCAGCACCGCCAGCACGGTGAGTACCAGCCCTAGCACCATCGCCTCGATGCCGGCGAACCACGCCAGGATCATGATCGCGGCGCCGCCGACCAGCAGCGGAGCCAGCGGCGGTCGCGCCTCGACCGGCTCGACCGCGCGGACCATCTCCCAGATCCCGAGCAGGATCGCCGCGGTCGCAAGCACCACGAACGCCGGGCGCCAGAAGTAGAGCGAGCCGATCACCAGCCCGCCGAGGGTGACCCCGACGGTGATCGCCATCGGCAGGTTGCGCCCCGCCCGGCTGGGCGGCGTCCGAGGCGCACCAGGCGCAGCCGTCCGGGGCGCGGCCAGCCCCGTCGTCCCGGGCGCGGCAGGCGCACCAGCAGGTGAACCGGGCTGGTCGTACCCCGGATGACGGCCGAGCTCGCCAGCTCCGGGCGGTCCGTAGCCGGACGCGCTGCGGCCCGGCGCACCGTAGTCCGGCGCGGCGTAGTCGGGCGGATCGTAGTTCGGCGCGGCGTAGTCGGGCGGGCCGTACCTGCCCGGCTGGTCGGGCGGACCGTACCCGGACTCGCCGTGGGTCGGGCCGTAGCGGGGCTCGCCGTAGGGCGGGCCGTAACCGGGCTCGCCGCCGTGCTCTGCCTGGCCGTAGTGGGGATCACCGGCTGCGGGGCGGTAACCCGGCGGGCTGTCCGCAGCGCCGTAGCCGGGCGCACTGCTCGGGGGAGGTCCGTAGCCTGGCCCAGCGGCGGCGGGCGGGCCGTAGTCGGGTGCCCCGCCGGTGGGCGGGCCGTAGCCGGGCGTACCACCGTAGGAAGAGCGCACCGACGTCTCGGGCGCGACATCCGTGGGTCGCGCCCGATTCTCGGGGCCGGACTCCTGCGGGTCGAACCAGAACCCACCGGAGCTCGGCGAATGAACGGCCGGCATCAGACCTCGAGCAGCTCCGCTTCCTTGTGCTTGAGGATCTCATCGGCGTGCGCGACGTACCGGTGGGTGACGTCCTCGAGCTCCTTTTCGGCGCGGCGTACCTCGTCCTCGCCCGCCTCGCCGTCCTTCTGCACCCGGTGCAGCTCCTCCATCGACTTGCGACGGATGTTGCGTACGGCGACCTTCGCGTCTTCAGCCTTGTGCCGGGCGACCTTGATCATCTCGTGCCGCCGCTCTTCGGTCATCTGCGGCAGCACGATCCGGATCATCGTGCCCTCGTTGTTCGGGTTGACGCCGAGGTCGGAGTCGCGGATCGCCTTCTCCATCGCGCCGATCTGCGAAGCGTCGTACGGCTTGATGATCGCCATCCGTGGTTCCGGGATCGAGATGGACGCCAGCTGCGGCAGCGGCGTCGGCGTGCCGTAGTAGTCAACCGTGATCCGCCCGAACATCCCGGGGTTGGCCCGGCCGGTACGGATCGTCGAGAAATCCTCCTTGGCGTGCTCGATCGCCTTCTCCATCTTCTCCTCGGCTTCGAGGAGTGTGTCGTCGATCACGTCTGTCGTCGCCTCCTTCGGCTTCGGCGGTGCTGAGCGGTGGGCTAGTGGGAGCCCTCAGCCGCGGTGATGAGTGTCCCGATCTTCTCACCTGTGAGCGCGCGCAGGATCGTGTCGTCCCCGTCGGCACCGAACACCAGCATCGGCAGCCGGTTTTCCATGCAGAGACTGAAGGCGGCGGCGTCGACCACCCGCAGGCCGCGCTGCAGCGCCTCTTCGAAGGTGATCTGCTCCAGCCGCTGCGCCGTCGGGTCGGTACGCGGATCCGCGGTGTAGACCGCGTCCACGCCGTTCTTGGCCATCAGCACCACGTCGGCCTTGATCTCCAGCGCCCGCTGCGCGGAGACCGTGTCGGTGGAGAAGTACGGCATCCCGGCGCCGGCGCCGAAGATCACCACCCGGCCCTTGTCCAGGTGCCGCATCGCCCGCCGCGGGATGTACGGCTCGGCCACCTGCCCCATCGTGATCGCGGTCTGCACCCGCGTGTCGACGTCCTGCTTCTCCAGGAAGTCCTGTAGTGCCAGGCAGTTCATCACGGTGCCGAGCATGCCCATGTAGTCCGCCCGGGCCCGCTCCATGCCACGCCGCTGCAGCTCCGCGCCGCGGAAGAAGTTGCCGCCGCCGACCACCACCGCGACCTGTACGCCGGCCCGCGCGGCCGACGCGATCTGGCGCGCCATCAGCTGCACCACGTCGGGGTCGACCCCGACCTTGCCGCCGCCGAACATCTCGCCGGACAGCTTGAGCACGACTCGGCGGTACGGCAACTGTTCGCGGTTCGTCATCAACGCAGCTCCTGAGGCACCTCGGGCGCCGCCGGCGCCGTACACGACGAGGAGGCCGCCGGTACGTGAATGCTCACTACGACGGCCTCCTCATCATCCGCTATATCCGTTCTGTCGGGAACAGGCCCCTAGGCTTGGCCCACCTCGAAGCGCGCGAAGCGGGTGACCGTGACGCCCTCGGCGTCGAGCACCTGCTTGACCGTCTTCTTGGAATCGGTCACCGAGGCCTGCTCGGTGAGTACGAAGTCCTTGAAGAACGCGTTCACCCGGCCGTCGACGATCTTGGTGATCGCCTGTTCCGGCTTGCCCTCTTCGCGAGCGGTCTGCTCGGCGATCCGGCGCTCGCTCTCGACCACGTCGGCGGGCACCTCGTCGCGGGTGACGTACCGCGGGCGCATCGCCGCGATCTGCATCCCGGTGGCGCGGGCGGGCTCGGTGTTGTCGCCGGTGTACTGCACCAGCACACCGACCTGCGGGGGCAGGTCAGGGCTCTTGCGGTGCATGTAGACGGCGACCGGCTCATCGAGTACGGCGATCCGGTTGACCACCAGCTTCTCGCCGATCTTCGCGGCCTCCTCGTCGACCAGCTGCTGGACGGTCTTGCCGTCGAAGTCGCTGGTCAGGAAGGCTTCCACGTCGGCCGGCTTGGTGCTGGCCACCCGCTCCACGAGCGCCTGGGCCAGCTCGATGAAGGCACCGGTCTTGGCGACGAAGTCGGTCTCGCAGTTGAGCTCCAGCAACGCGCCGCCGGACTGTGCCACCAACCCGTTGGCGGCGGTACGCCCGGCCCGCTTGCCGACATCCTTGGCGCCCTTGATCCGCAGGATCTCGACCGCCTTGTCGAAGTCACCCTCCGCCTCGGTGAGCGCTTTCTTGCAGTCCAGCATCCCGGCGCCGGTGAGGTCGCGGACCTTCTTGACGTCCGCGGCAGTGAAGTCAGCCATGACTCTCTTTCGGTTCGCAGCTGTCAGTGTCAGTTCTTGGTGGATCAGGCTTCGGTAGCCGCCGCGGCCTCGGCCTCAGGGGCCGCCACGGGGGCCGCCTCGGCAGGCTTGTCCGCCGGCGCCTCGGGCTTGGCAGCCGCCGCCTCGGGCTTGTCCTCGAGCAGCTCGCGCTCCCACTCGGCGAGCGGCTCGTCGGCACCCACCTGACCCGGCTGCGGCTTCTCCTCGCCGCTCACCGCGGCACCGGCGCGGGCGATCAGACCGTCGGCCACCGCCGCGGCGATCACCCTGGTCAGCAGCGCGGCGGAACGGATCGCGTCGTCGTTGCCCGGGATCGGGAAGTCGACCTCGTCCGGGTCGCAGTTGGTGTCCAGGATCGCCACCACCGGCAGGCCCAGCTTGCGCGCCTCGTCGACGGCGATGTGCTCCTTCTTGGTGTCCACGATCCACACTGCGGCCGGCAGCTTCGACATGTCCCGCAGGCCGCCGAGGGTGCGCTCCAGCTTCACCTTCTCGCGGTGCAGCGAGAGCCGCTCCTTCTTCGTCAGGCCCTGGTCTGCGCCGGTCTGCTCCAGCGACTCGAGCTCCTTGAGCCGCTGCAGCCGCTTGTACACGGTCTGGAAGTTGGTGAGCATGCCGCCCAGCCAGCGGTGGTTGATGTAGGGCATGCCGACCCGCGCGGCCTGCTCCGCGATCGCTTCCTGGGCCTGCTTCTTCGTACCGACGAACAGTATCGCGCCGCCCTCGGCGACGGTGTTCCGGACGAAGTCGTACGCCTTCGCGATGTAGTCCAGCGTCTGCCGCAGGTCGATGATGTAGATGCCGTTGCGCTCGGTGAAGATGTAGCGCTTCATCTTCGGGTTCCAGCGCCGGGTCTGGTGCCCGAAGTGCACGCCGCTCTCCAGGAGCTGGCGCATGGTGACCACTGCCATGGTGGATCGTCCTTTCGCGGGCCGTACACCCGCATTCCCTGGTTGTCGCGGTGGCTGGGAGGCCGCCGCCCTGGCGCCCGGTCGCCGGCCGATAGGACCCGGACAAATCGGGACCAGGGGGCCGTCATCCTCGCCCAGCCACAGGTGGCCGGGGTGGGAAAGGGCGCGCGAGGTCGACCACCGGACGGTGGTCGCCAATCGCCAAGTGTACGGGGCGCCGCCGCGGCGCGGTAATCGGCGGCCGATCTCGCCCGCGGGCTTCTCGCCCGGCGGCCGATCTCGCTAGCTCGCGGCCAGCCCCGCGGCAACCAGGAGCACCAACCCGATCAGCAGGTACGCCAGGGGCGTACGGGCCCAGCCGCGCGGCCCGTCCGGCGACGCGGCGCCGCTGATCAGCGGATACAGCCCTACCCCGAACATCGGCAGACCGATCAGCATCAGGGTGCCGGCGACCGTACCGGACGCGGAGATCGAGGCGCTGTCGAACAGTGCGCTGTAGAGCAGCAGCACGGCGGGCACCGCGGCGAGCAGGGTGCCCAGCACGACCGCCACCAGCACCGCGGGGTTGCCGGCTCCCGCGGCGGCCGGCCGCGGGGCGACCGGCCCCGGCTGCGGGGCCCCGTACGTGCCGCCGGTAGCGATCGGCTCGGTCTGGTTGCGGTACGGCTGGTCCTGGTCGGAGAGCATCGGCGCCAACGACGGCGGAATCCCGGGCTCCTCCCCCGACCGGTACGCCTGACCCGGCGCTACCGGAGCCGGTACGGCCGGCGGCACGGTCGGCAGTGCACTGGTACGGATCTCCCTGTCCGGGCCCTGACCCGGATCCGGGTACGACTCAGGCGCGGGCTGGAACCCCTCCGCCGCAGGCGGGAACTGCTCAGCCGTCGGCTGGAACCCGTCCGCGGGCGGGAACTGCTTGGCCGGAGGCGGGAATCCGTCGGCGGGCTGGAACTGCTCCGGCGGCTGGTACGGGACCGGGCCGGGCGACACCGGAACCTCGTCGCGCTCCGGACCGGGCTGGCGCGCCGGCGGATCGAAGGTCGGATCGTTGACGCGCATCTGGTCCACCAACTCGTCCGCCGACGCGTGGTCGAACGACGCCCGCTCGGCCGCCGCCGGCTCGTGCGCCGACTGCTCCAGGGCTGGCCGGTCGTACGACGCCGGGTCGACGTGCGGCTGGTGGGGTGGCGACTCCTCGGCCGGCGGCTGCTCCGGGCTGACGTAGCGTGGCACCCGCTCGGCGTGTTGACGTTGCACCGCGGGTGCGTACCCCTCGGAAACCGGCGGCGCGGACACCGACGCCTCCGACTGCTCCGCCAACGGAGCGCCCAGCTCCCGTTCGGGCGGCGGCATCGGGCCGGTCAGCGGATCCGCGTCGGCCCACGGGCTGGCCGGCTGCCGCTGCCCGGGCGCCGCGAACTCGGGCGCTGCCAACTCGGTACGCGGGTCCGGCCGGAACCACCGGTCGTCGGGATGATGAGGAGTGGTCACAATCCGGCACCGTATGCCACCCGGAGCGGGAAAGCTACCGCCGCCGGCGGGCAATCCAGGCCGTGTCCTGCCGATCTTTGGCCGGCTGCGCCGGGCTCAGACGCCGACCGGCCGCGTTGTCGGGCCACCCGGATACAACACCGGTATCCGGGCAACCCTCCGCCTTGCCGGACCGACGCCTGAGTCCCGGCTCGCTCGACCAAGATCGACAAGACCCGGCCTAGGCTGCCAACCATGGCTGGTACGGATCCGCTGGTGGCCCGGATGCGGGAGTTCGGTACGACGATCTTCGCCGAGATGTCAGCGCTGGCGGTACGTACCGGGGCGGTGAACCTGGGACAGGGCTTTCCGGACACCGACGGACCGAAGCTGATGCTCGACGCCGCCGCGGAGGCGCTGTTCAGCGGGCGCAACCAGTACCCACCCGGCCCCGGCGTGCCCGAGCTGCGGCAGGCGGTCGCCGCCCACCAGCGCGACCACTGGGGGCTGGCGTACGACCCGGACGGGGAGATCCTGATCACGGCGGGCGCCACCGAGGCGATCGCGGCGTCGATCCTGGCGCTGTGCGAGCCCGGCGACGAGGTGGTGTGCTTCGAGCCGTACTACGACTCGTACGCCGCCTCGATCGCGCTGGCGCACGCGGTGCGGCGCCCGGTCACGTTGCGGCCCTCCGAGGGCCGGTACGGCTTCGACCCGGACGCGTTGCGGGCGGCGTTCGGGCCGCGTACCCGGATGGTGCTGTTGAATTCGCCCCACAACCCGACCGGCAAGGTCTTCACCCGTGAGGAGTTGTCGCTGATCGCGTCGCTGTGCGTGGAGCACGACGTGGTCGCGGTGACCGACGAGGTGTACGAGCACCTGGTGTTCACCGATGCCGGCGCGGCCCACGTACCGCTGGCCACGCTGCCGGGGATGCGGGAGCGCACGCTGCGGATCTCCTCGGCGGGAAAAACTTTCTCGTGTACGGGCTGGAAGGTCGGCTGGGTCAGCGGGCCACCCGCGCTGGTCTCCGCCGTGACCCGGGTCAAGCAGTTCCTCACCTTCGTCAACGCGGGGCCGCTGCAGCCGGCGATCGCCGTCGCGCTGGGGCTGCCGGAGTCGTACTACCAGGAGTACGTGGCCGACATGCAGGCCAAGCGGGACCTGCTCTGCGAGGGGCTGGCCGACGCGGGTTTCGAGGTATACCGGCCGGAGGGCAGCTACTTCGTCACCGCCGGGATCGGCGGGCTCGCGGGGCCGGACGCCGACGGGCTGGATTTCTGTCGTTCGTTGCCCGAGCGGTGCGGTGTGGTGGCGGTGCCGACGCAGGTCTTCTACGACGACCCGGAGGCGGGCCGGCAGATCGTACGGTTCGCGATCTGCAAACGGCCCGAGGTGCTGGCGGAGGCGGCGAGCCGGCTGCGCCACGGTCTATCCGCGCGTACGTAGCACTGCTGTCTGCGGAGCGCCAGCTCGTCCACAGGGGCCTCGGTTATCCACATTCGGTGGTACGCGTGCTTGCCGCCCGGCGCGGGAATCCGCTGAGGTTGCCGCCATGCGAATCAGCCACAGCACCGCACACCTCCCCTCACATCGCTGCCGGTCGCGCCGCCGATCCGGCCCCGCCGCCACCCGCCACCCGCGCGTACGGGGCTGGCTCGGTCGACTCGGCCTCGCCTGCGGTGTCCTCGCGGGCCTGGGGCTGATCGCTACCGCCGTCCTCCTCGGTGTCCCCGCGGGCGCCGAGGAGGGCGGCCCCGACACGGTCACCGCGCCCGCCGCCGGCTACCGCTGGCCATTGGACGGCACGCCGCCCGTGACCCGCCCGTTCGAGCCGCCGCCGGAGCGCTGGCTGCCCGGACACCGCGGCGTCGACCTCGGCGCCACCCCCGGTGCCCTGGTACGCGCCGCCGGCCCCGGCGTGGTGCACTTCGCCGGCGCGCTCGCCGGCCGCGGCGTGGTCAGCATCAACCACCCCAACGGGCTGCGCACCACGTACGAGCCGCTGCAGCCGGCGGTCACGGAGGGACAGCGGGTCGCCGCCGGGGACGTGATCGGCCGGCTCTCCCCCGGCCACCACGGCTGCCCGGTCGCCGCCTGCCTGCACTGGGGGCTGCGGCACGGCGACACGTACCTCGATCCGCTGTCGCTGCTGGGCCTCGGCCGGGTCCGCCTGCTCCCCCTGGACTAGGGCCTGTCCTGTGGATCTTGGTCGAGCGAGACAGGTGCCAGGCGGCGGTCCGGCAAGGCGCAGGTTCGTCCGGATACCGGTGTTGTATCCGGACGGTTCTGCAA
>JBOGDF010000072.1:0-18231 GCA_050701635.1 Micromonosporaceae bacterium
GGCGGGCTGCGGGCTGCGGGCCGACCCGCAGATGACCGGCCAGCCGCTGCGCAGCCAGCTGCGGCTGCCGGAGCGGTTCACCGCGCCGCTGCCGATCCCTCGCCAGATGGAACCGCTACGCCGCGACTCCACCACCGACTATTTCGAGATCGAGCAACGTGCCGCGTCGGTGGAGTTGATTCCGGGGGTACGCACCCGGATCCTCGGCTACGACGGCACCTTCCCGGGTCCGACCATCCGTACCCGCAGTGGCCGGCGGGCTGTGGTCACACACCACAACCGGCTCGGCGTACCGACCGTGGTGCACCTGCACGGCGGCCACACCCCGGCCGCCAGCGACGGCTACCCGACCGACCTGGTACGGCCCGGCACGTCCCGCGACTACGACTACCCGATGCGGCAGCGCGCCGACGTGCTCTGGTACCACGACCACACGATGGACGCGACGTCCTCGCAGGTCTACCGCGGGTTGTTCGGGCTGCACCTGGTCACCGACGACGAGGACGAAGCGCTGCCGCTGCCGCGCGGCGTACGCGATCTGCCGCTGCTGATCACCGACCGGGCGTTCGCCGAAGACGGCTCGTTCCGGTATCCGGCACGGGCTGGCGGCCACGGCCACCACGGGCACGGCGTCGCGGACTCGCACGTGGAGGGCGTACTCGGGGACGTGATGCTGGTCAACGGCGCGCCGTGGCCGGCGTACGAGGTCGACGCCGCGCGCTACCGGCTGCGGGTGCTCAACGCGTGCAGTGCCCGGCGGCTGGAGCTGGCGCTGGACCCGGCCGGACCGCTGGTCCAGATCGGCTCCGACGGCGGGCTGCTGGCGGCACCGGTCACGCACCAGCAGGTGGGGCTCGCGCCGGCGGAACGGTTCGACCTGGTGGTTGACTTCTCCGCGTACCCGGTGGGCACCGAAGTCACCCTGCGCAACCGGCGGGGGAGCGGCAGCACCGACGCGATCATGCGGTTCGTGGTGGCCCGCCGGGCCCGGGACGACTCCCGGATCCCCGCCCGCCTGTCCACTGTGGAGCCACTGGACACCACCGGTGCCCGGGTACGCCACTGGCGGCTGACCCGCGGCGACATCGGCGGTCGCGCCGGCTGGGTGGTCAACGGCAAGCCGTTCGATCCCGACGAGGTGCACGGCACCGTGCCGCTCGGCACCACCGAGATCTGGCGGTTCTACAGCGACCTGCACCACCCGGTGCACGTACACCTGGATCCGTTCCAGGTGATCGGGCGGGGCGGGCACGAGCCGGGGCCGTACGACGCCGGCTGGAAGGACACCGTCGATGTGCGTCCCGCCGAGCACGTCGACGTCGCGATCCGGTTCACCGACTATGCAGGCCGGTTCCTGGTGCACTGCCACAACCTCGAGCACGAGGACTCGATGATGATGGCCGCCTTCCAGACCCGGTGACATTCGAGAGGAGAAAACGATCATGTCTGTACGCAGAGCAGGCCTCGGCCTGATCGCCAGCGGTCTCGTCACCGCGGTCGGCGCCACCTTCACGGTGACGTACCCGGCGGTGGTGCCCGACACCGCCGCGAGCTACCCGTACCCCCCGATGGGTCACGTGGTGGCGCAGTTGATCTGGACCGGGTGTTTCGCGCTGGTGCTGGCGGGGACGCTGGGTCTGCGGGCCTCCGGCCTCGCCGGTACGGGAGCGCTGGCCCGCGCGGGGCTCAGCACAGCGCTGGTGGGCGCCGCCGGCGTCACCGTCTTCAACCTGGGGTTCGCGTTCGTGGCGTACGAGACGGTGGACGCGCCCGCGGTGATGGGGCTCGGGATCGGGATCTGGCTGTCGTCGGTGCTCACCGGCGTCGGCTACCTGCTCGCCGGGATCGCGGTGCTCAGGGCCGGTGTCTGGCACGGCTGGCAGGCGTTCACACCGCTGGTGGTGGGAGGGTTCGTCTTCGTCGTACTGCTGCCGTTCTCGGTGGTGGCGCCGGCGCTGTTCCAGTGGCCGCTCGCCGCCTGGGGGCTGTGTTTCGCACTGCACGGGCTCGCCCTCTACCAGGAGCGCGTGCCGGCCCCAGCCACCCGAGCTCGGTGACCCGGCCCCCGCCAGCCGGCTGCCCGCTTCCGCCCCGCCGATAACGTCCACTTGGGAGGCTGAGCGCAGGTTGACTCGCCGGTCTGGACGGCGTGTCGACGTGCCGTCGCCCTCCCAAGTGGAGGGTGGTCGCGCTAGTTGCGGAGTTGGCCGTTGATGTCGAGCAGGCCAGCGCGGTCGAGAATGGGGACGGCGCGGCGCCAGGGCGGGCAGGGCCAGGCCTCGCAGCCTTCGGCTAGGCATTGCTGGGTGAACAGCGACGGGATGTGCAGCGCGAAGTCGTCCCGCGCTTGCCTGATCTCCTCTGGGGTGGGCGGTCCGTGGCGGGGGGCTGGTCTGCGGGGGAATGCTTCGCTCACGCGTAGCGTCCTTTCCGGATGCGTACGCAGCGCGGGCAGATCAGGGTCTCGCCGCACTCCCGGCACCACCGCAGACTGCGCCGGAAGGTCAGCAGCCCGCACAGAAAGCCCAACACCGCCGCCGCGCTCAGCGCCATCGCCTGCGCCCACACTGTCCACTCCCTCGTCCGTCGCCTGTGGATATCAGTCTTGTCGCGCGAGCCGCGTGTTGACAGAATCACGCTGCGGTTGGCGCACCACAGTCTGCGAGCACGCGAACTCGCACCGTGAGGGACGTGCTCCTCGCATCGTGAGAGAAGGGGACGGGGCAGAATGAAAAAGGAGTTGGCAAGACGGTGCAGGCCCGGCAGCTTGGGAGGCACCTGCGGGAGCTACGCAAGGAGGCCGGGGTGGGCGTCGATACGGCGGCTCGCGAGATCGGTGTGTCCGACGCGACGCTGTACCGCTTCGAGTCCGGCATGTCGGTGCCGCGCCCACCAGATGTGAAGGCACTGAGTGCGATGTACGGCGCCGACGACAGCCTCATCGACGCTTTGGTTGCGCTTACCAAGGAGGCGGACGTCGCGGGCTGGTGGCGCTCCTACAGCGGTGTGATCCCCCGTTGGTTCGAGCCATTCGTTTCGCTGGAGAGCGCGGCCGAGCAAGTCGCCCGGTGACGACATCATGGCCGAGCAGCTGGCCCACCTGGAGGCGATGTCGCGCCAGCCGAACGTGTCTCTGCGAGTAGTGCCGCTCAGCGTGCTGCACAGCGGCGTGGACTGTGCCAGGTTCACGTTGCTGAGATTCCCCACCGATCGTCGGGGACTAGGCGAGCCGCCCCTCGTGTACACCGATGTCCTCACCGGTGCGCTCTATCTCAACAAGCCTGAAGAGATCGAGGCGTATGAGGCTATGTGGAACGGGATGCTGGAGGCCGCGTTGTCGCCCCCGGAGTCCCGCAAGCTGATCGACGACTACAGGAAGCGGTACCAGCGGTGATGAACGAGGAAGTGGTGTGGCGCAAGTCGAGCCGGTCCGGGAGCCAGGGCTCGTGTGTCGAGGTCGCGGAGTTGGCCGATCAGGTGCTGGTGCGGGACAGCAAGGACCCGGACGGGCCGCGGCTCAGCTTCACGTACCCGGAATGGCGGGCTTTTCTGGGTGGCGTCGGCGACGGGGAATTCGAGCTGTGACACGACGGCGCCCGCCCCACACGGGACGGGCGCCGCTGCCGTGATCAGGCCGCGAGGTCGGGTCGGTCGGTGACCCGGATCGCGTTCACCACCGGCAGGCCGAAGCCCCGGTAGGTGAAGAACTGCACGTTGAGCTGCCCGTCGGTCACCGTCACCGTGAAGGTACGGCGCACCGCGGTGAAGCTGCCGCCCTGGCCGGCGATGTCGAACCGCCGCAGCACCTCAGCGCCCTCCAGGTGTACGTCGAACAGCCGCGAGCCCGGCGACTGCGTACGCAGCTCGGCGAACTCCAGCTCGACGGTGTAGACGCCGTCAGCCAGCCCGTCGAACCGGTACTCGGTCATCCCTTCCCGCAGGCTCTGGTAGCGGGCGTCGTCGGCGGTGCCGGCGATGCCCTTCTTGGTCGACAGCTGGTGGGATTCGCCGACGTACCCGCAGGAGCCGGCGGCGTACCGCCGGTCGGTGCTCCAGCGGTCGCCGTCGGAGTCCGGCCCGGCGCCCGCGCCGCCGGTGTCCAGCGCCGTCTGGTAGCCCGGCGCCACGATCGTCACCGGGATCGCGACCGTGGGACGCCGCCCGCTCGCCGAACGCACCAGCACCTGCGCCCGCAGGTACGAGTGTGCCGCCAACGCCGACGCGTCCACCGTCAGCGTGAACCCGCGCGCCGCCCCGGGCGCCAGCGAGCCGGCGCCGTCGGTCACCGCCAGCCACGGCACGTCCGCGGCCGCGCCGGAGGAGTCGGCCTCGGCCACGGTGTAGTCGGTGCCGAGCCCGCCGGTGTTGGTGAGCGTGACCGTACGCCGCCGGCCCTCCCCGGCGGGCGTCACGATCTCCAGCTGCGGCACCGACGCTGCCACCCGGGCGGTACGCAGCGACGAGGCGTGCTCGACCACCGCGGCGCTCGCCACGGTGATCGCCGCTGCCGCCGACTCGTAGTGCTCCTTGGCGACCGTCACCTGGTAGTCGCCGGCCGGCAGCTGCACCAGGTAGCCGCCGTCGGCGCCGGTCACCGCGGTGTCGACCACGGTGCCGCCGGACGCGACCGACACCGCGGCCCCGGCCAGCGGCTCGCCGTCGTTGGCGTCGGTGACCGTACCCACCGCCACGCCGGCGTCGGTGGTGAAGCGCAGCGCCGTGCCGCTGGCGACCGCCGCGGCGTTGTACGCGTACTCGAAGCCCACCGTGCCGGCGGCGTTCTCCAGCCCGATGCTGGCGGCGTCGCCGGCTTCCCGGCCGGCGCCGTCGATGTCGGCGTACCGGTACGTGATCTCGCCGGTCTCGCTGATCGCCGCGGTGAACGAGACCCGGGCCGTTCGGTCAGCGTAGAAGCTGACATTGCGCCACTCGACGAGGAACACCCGGTGCGGCTTCGCGCCGGTGACCGCGGTGTAGATGCCCGACGACGCGTCGACATACAGGTCGTCCCAGAACGGCATCAGCGCCGCGTTGGGGTTGCCGGTGGCGGGGATCCGCGCGTTGCCGGGAGCTCCTGCGGTGGTGCTGACGAACCCGATCCAGCCGTTGGTGGACACGTACGCGTCCCGGTAGCCCTTGCCGTACAGCGGGACCCGGAACGGCACCGTCACCGGCGCTACCCGGTCGTCGCCGGTGAGCGCCAGCAGGTCGGTGCCGGCCACGTACCCGCCGGCGGCGGCGCCGCAGCGGTAGCCGAACCCGTCCGTACGCTGCGGCAACGTCACGTCCCGGGTGGTGTCCCCGATGACGCTGACCGACTCGGTGACCCCGGTGGCGCACCGGTTGGCGTGGTCGACGCGTACCTGGTAGTCGCCGTGCGGCAGCGTCACCTGGTAGCGCCCGTCGGCGTCGGCGGTGGCGCTGACCGGGGTGCCGAGCACCTCGACCGTGGCGCCGCCGGCGGCCGCACCGGTGGACAGCCGTACCACTCCGGACAGGCTCGCCGAGGGCGCCGCCTCCACCGCGACGTCCCGGGTGGCGGTCTGGCCCTCGGTGATCGTCACGGTGCCACTGCCGGCCAGGTAGCCGAACTTGGTGACCCGTACCGAGTAGTCGCCGACCATCAGCCGGCTGAACCCGTACCTGCCGTCGGCGCCGGTGGTGGTGGTACGGCTCATCGGCCCGGTCACGGTCACGGTGGCGCCGGCGAGCGCCGTACCGCCGGAGGTGACGGTGCCGGCGAGCGCGCCGAGCGCGCCGCGCGGGGTGGCCGAGACGGCGGCGTACGCGTCGAGCCGGCCCTCGCCGAAGACGTTGTTGTCGTCGGCGGTGCCGCCGCAGCTGGTGTTGTCGGTGTCGATCGCAGTGTCGTCGAGCAGCTGCCGGGTGGCGGCGATGTCACCGGCGATCGCGGGCGAGGCCGACCACATCAGCGCCACGGTGGCGGCGGTGTGCGGCGACGCCATCGACGTACCGCTGAAGGAGGAGTAACCGCTCGGGGTGGAGGACCGTACGTTGACCCCGGGCGCGGCCAGGTTGGGTTTGATCTCACCGTTCTCTCCGGTGCCCCGGCTGGAGAAGCTGGCGATCGTGTTGTTGATGTCGAAGGCGCCCGAGCTGTAGGAGATCTGGTACGTGCCGGGCGAGCCCGAGGTGTTGCAGTTCGGGCCGGAGTTGCCGTTGGAGAACGCGGGGAAGATCCCGGCGGAGATCCAGGACCGTACGGTCTCGGTGTACCACGGGTCGTACACGTTGGCGCCCCAGGAGTTGTTCACCACGTCGGGCGCGAGATCGGGTCGCGGGTTCTGGCCGGCGGCGTCGGTGGGGGCCACCACCCACTGGCCGGAGGCGAGCAGCGAGGCGCGGCTGCAGGAGTTGGATTCGCAGCCCTTGGCGGCGATCCACTTCGCGCCGGGCGCGACACCGACCTGGTTGCCGGCGCCGTCGTCGCCGACCATGGTGCCCATGGTGTGGGTGCCGTGGCCGTTGTTGTCGCACGGCGTACCGCCGGCGCAGACCGAGGCCGGGTCGAACCAGTGGTACGCGTGGCTGACGGTGCCGTCGGCGGCCCTGCCGCGGTAGGACGCCGCCACCGCGGGGTGGTCGTGCTTGACGCCGCTGTCGATGTTGGCGACCACGACGCCTTCGCCGCGTACCCCCAGCTCGTTCCAGACCCGGGGCGCGCTGACCCGGTCGACGTTCCACTCCACGCCGTCCACGGTCGGCTCGTCCACGCCGGCCAGCGGCTCGGGGAGAGCGACCGGCTCGTCGGCCTCGATCGCGGCGACCTCGGGGTGTGCGGCGAGCCGCCGCAGCAGGGCGGCGTCGCCGGTGACGTACAACGAGTTGTCGATCCAGTAGGAGGTGTAGTCGGCGTGTGCCGCGTCCAGCTCCCGGCGCAGCCCGGCCTGGGTCTTCTCGGCGTGCCTGACCTTGGCGGTACGCACCTGCCGCGCCTTGTCCGCCTTGCTCGCGAGGCGGCCGGCGCCGGACAGATCGGCTTCGCTGTCGAGCACCACCCAGAACGCGGCGTAGCCCTTCGCGGCGACCTGGTCGCGTACCTTCCGGTCGATGGTGGTCGTGGTGTCGCCGGCGCTGGGGTTCGCCGACGCGGTGGTGGGTAGTGCGGCCAGGGGCAGCGCCAGGCTGGCGACGGTGATCGCCAGGGCGGTGCGCCAGCGTCGTGATCTGGTGCTCACGGCGTCTCCTCTCCGGGGCCGGTGCCTTGACCGACCTGTTGTGGAGGGGATCGTCGCATAGATAGCTGTCAATGAAGAATAGCTTCAGCGGAAGAATTTAACGGCTTGTGATGAGACGGCTTCGATTGGCAGTCGGGCACGATGGTCCACAGACGAGCTGAGGGAGGGTCCATGGCGTTGCACGTACGGGGCGTGGTGCTGCCCGACGACGAGGTGCGCGACCTCTACCTGGTCGGGGACCGCGTCACGTTGCGGCCGGAGCCGGGCGCCGAGACGGTGTCGGCCGAGGGCTACGTGGTGCCCGGGCTGGTCGACGCGCACTGCCACATCGGGATCGGGCACGGCGGCGTCCCGGTCGAGTCGGCGGACCAGGCGCGGGACGCGGCGATGGTCGACCGCGCCACCGGCGTACTGGCGATCCGCGACGCCGGCTCGCCGTACCCGTACCCGGAGCTGGACGACGATCCCGAGATGCCGCGGCTGGCCCGCGCCGGCCGCCACCTGGCGCCGCCGAAGAAGCACCTGCGCGGCATCCCGCTCGAAGTCACCGCCGACGAAGTGGTCGCCGCCGCCGCGGAGCAGGCCCGGGCCGGCAACGGCTGGATCAAGCTGGTCGCCGACTGGCTGGACCGCGGGGCGGCCGACCTCGCCCCCTGCTACGACGAGGCGACCACCCGCGCGGTGATCAACGTTGCCCACGACGCCGGCGTACGGGTCGCCGCGCACACCTTCTCCGAGGACGCGGTCGCGACCCTGGTACGCGCCGGCGTCGACTCCGTGGAACACGGCACCGGCCTGTCCCTGGACCTGATCGACGAGATGGCCCGCAACGGCACCGCGCTGGTCCCCACCATGATCAACATCGGTACGTTCCAGAACATCGCCCAGCAGGCCGAGGCCAAGTTCCCCAGGTACGCCCAGCACCTGCGTGACCTGCACCTGCGCTTCCCGTCGGTGGTGCGCGCGGCGTACGAGGCCGGCGTACCGATCCGGGTCGGCACCGACGCCGGCGGCACCATCGCGCACGGGGTGATCGCCGACGAGCTGCTGCTGCTGCACCAGGCCGGGATGTCGCCGGTGGACGCGCTCGCCGCCGGCTCCTGGAATGCCCGGGAGTGGCTCGGCTTCCCCGGGCTGGTCGAGGGCGGGCTGGCCGACCTGGTGGTCTACCCCGAAGACCCCCGTAAAGACCTCGAGGTGGTACGCGCGCCCACCCGCATCGTCCTCCGCGGCCGCGTAATCCGCTGACGCCCGCCGGGGCCGTCGCCGGTCACCCTGGAAGCCAAGATCTCTGTTTGGCGAACGCAACGGTGATGATGGGCGCCGATTCGTTCCCGAAACGGCGATCACGCTCTGCGGAGGCAGAGAGTTGTGGGTGTGTGGGACGGGTCCGGCGGCCGGTCAGATGGTGCCAGGTGGCTCTCAGTAGAGGAAAGCCTCACGTGTTGTGGGGCTGGCTGTGGTAATTCTCAAGGTGTGACCCGAATTGTCGTCCTGGTCAACGGTCTCCCCGGCTCCGGCAAGACCACGTTGGCGCGTACCCTCTCGAGCTCCTTGAGCCTCCCGCTGTTCAGCCGGGACGCGATCAAGGAGACGTACGCCGACGTGCTCGGCACCATCGTGCCGTTCGGCCGGGACGGCAGGGAGTGGAGCCACACCCTGGGTGCCGCAGCCGGCGAGACACTGTGGACACTGCTCGCCGACTCGCCGTGCGGTGCCGTGCTGGAGAGCCCCTGGCTGGCACACCTGCGGCCGGTGGTGATCGCCGGGCTGCACCGCGCCGGGGTGAAGCGGCCGCTGGAGATCTGGTGCGACGTACCGGTGGAGCTGGCCCGCCAGCGTTACGAGAAGGACGCGCCGCACCGGCACCCGATGCACGGCGACCAGCCGGTGACCGACGAGGACTGGCAGTTCCTGAAGACGGTCGCCGAGCCGCTCGCGCTCGGGCCGGTGTACCGGGTCGACACATCGACGCCGCTCAACGTCGAGATGGTGGCGGCCTGGACCCGCTCCAGCTCCGGGATGCCGGCCGCCCGCTCGTAACGGCGAGCGCCGGCGCAGCGCCAGCGGCCAGCGCCGCCCGAGCGCCAGCGGTCAGCGGGTCGAGCGCCAGCGGCCGAGCCCGCGACCCGCCGGGGATATCGGCGCGACCGGCGGTAACCGCCACGCATAGGATGTGCGGTCATGGCGCGAGTGCTGACCCCGCAGGCAGAAGACTTTCCCCGTTGGTACCAGGACGTGGTGGCCAAGGCAGAGCTGGCCGACAACGGCCCGGTGCGGGGGACCATGGTGATCCGGCCGACCGCCTGGGCGATCTGGGAACGGATGCAGTCCGAGATGGACGACCGGATCAAGGCGGCGGGGGCGCAGAACGCGTACTTCCCGCTGTTCATCCCGGAGTCGTACCTGCGGCGCGAGGCCGAGCACGTCGAGGGGTTCTCGCCGGAGCTGGCGGTGGTCACCCACGGCGGCGGCAAGCAGCTCGACGAGCCGATCGTGGTACGCCCCACCTCGGAGACCGTGATCGGCGAGTTCATGGCCAAGTGGGTGCAGAGCTACCGCGACCTGCCGCTGCTGCTCAACCAGTGGGCCAACGTGGTGCGCTGGGAGCTGCGGCCCCGGATCTTCCTGCGTACCAGTGAGTTCCTCTGGCAGGAGGGGCACACCGCGCACGCCACCGAGGCCGACGCCGCGGCGTACGCCCGCAAGATCCTGCACGAGGCGTACGAGGACCTGATGGTCAACGTGATCGGGATGCCCGTGGCGGTGGGGCGCAAGACGAAGCGGGAGCGGTTCGCCGGCGCCACCAGCACGTACACCCTGGAAGCGATGATGCGCGACGGCAAGGCGCTGCAGATGGGCACCTCGCACGAGCTGGGTCAGAACTTCGCCCGCGCCTTCGACATCGACTACCTGTCCAAGGACGGCAAGCAGGAGCTCGCCTGGACCACCTCCTGGGGTACGTCCACCCGGATGGTCGGCGGGCTGATCATGTGCCACGGCGACGACCACGGGCTGCGGGTGCCGCCGAAGCTGGCGCCGGTGCAGGCGCTGGTCACGATCGTGAAGGCCGGCGACGGGGTGGCCGAGGCGGCGCACAAGCTCGCCGCCGGCCTGCGCGACGCCGGCGTACGGGTCGCGGTCGACGAGCGTACGGACACCCCGTTCGGCCGGCGCGCCGTGGACGCCGAGCTGAAGGGCTACCCGGTGCGCGTCGAGCTCGGCCCGCGCGATCTGGCGGCCGGCAACGCCGTGCTGGCCCGCCGGGTGGACGGCACCAAGACCCCGCTCGCGCTCGACGCGGTGACCGACGCGGTGACCGCCGCGCTGGACGCCGACCAGCAGGCGCTCTACGACGAGGCGCTGCGGTTCCGCGAGGAGCGCACCGTCGCGGTCGAGTCGCTGGTGGAGGCGGTCGACGCCGCGGCCACCGGCTGGGCGACGCTGCCCTGGGCGCTGGTCGGCGAGGCCGGCGAGGCGGAGCTGAACAACCAGGGCATCACGGTGCGCTGCCTGGTACGCGGCGACGGCTCCGTCCCCGACTCCGAGCACGAACCCGACCTGGTCGCGTACGTGGGCCGCTCGTACTGATGCTGGTCCGGTACTGGCGCCACGACCACATCCGGGAGGTACGCACCAGCCGCGTGATCGTCGACGACGACCGTGGCCTGCTGGTGTGGATCCCGGACGGCGCGCCGATGATGCGCGCCCAGACCCTCGCCGGTGACCGGCCACGCCGGCTCGCCGACCAGCTCGCCCCCGAGTGGCGGATCGTGCCGACGACGTGGCGCGGGCCGGGCGTGCTGATGTTCTTCCCGGCCGGTGGGGTGGCGTACTCGGTGTGGTGGTGGTTCACCGGCGACGGCGGCTTCCGCGGCTGGTACGTCAACCTCGAAGATCCGGCGTTGCGCTGGGACGGCGGGGTCGACACCGTGGACCATGCGCTCGACATCTGGGCCGAGCCGGGCGGCGGCTGGCGCTGGAAGGACGAGGACGAGTTCGCGGAGCGTACCGGCCACGAGTGGTATTGGGACGCCGACCAGGCGGTCGAGATCCGCGCCGAGGGGGAGCGGGTGGTGAAGCTGATCGAGGCGGAGATGTTCCCGTTCGACGGCACCTGGTGCGACTTCGCGCCCGACCCGTCGTGGCCGATGCCGCACCTGCCCAGCGGCTGGGACCGCCCGTACGCCGGCTGACTCCGCCTTGGTCCGCGACGGTGTGGCCGGAGCAGTATTGGCGCGCGGTGTGAGGGCAGTTCGGCAGTAGTCGGGGTGGTCTGGCAGAATGGCAGGCTGGTCGGCGCGCGTCCGGCGCCCTCTACCCCGGGTGCGCGGCCAGTCCAGTCGAGTCAGAGGTGGCACAACCCCACGTGTCCGCCGACGGCTCATACCTCACGTGAGACTTTCAGGAGCTTAACCACTGTGGCTGTACGTATCCGGCTGATGCGGACCGGCAAGATCCGCAATCCGCAGTACCGCGTCGTGATCGCCGATTCGCGCAAGAAGCGCGACGGCCGCGCGATCGAGCAGATCGGCCTCTACTACCCGAAGCAGGAGCCGTCGCTGATCGAGATCAACTCCGAGCGGGCGCAGCACTGGCTGTCCGTCGGCGCCCAGCCCAGCCAGCCGGTGCAACGGCTGCTCGAGCTGACCGGCGACTGGCAGAAGTTCAAGGGCCTGCCCGCGCCGCCGCCACTGAAGATGGCGGCCCCCAAGGCCGACAAGCGCGCCGCGTACGAGGCCGAGGCGAAGGCCGTCATCGCCTCCGACGAGGCCAAGGAGAAGACCGACCGGGCCAAGTCCGAGAAGAAGAAGCCGGCCAAGAAGGCGGCCAAGGCGGAGCCGAAGGCTGACAAGGCCGCGAAGGCCGACGCGAAGGCAGAGAAGGCCGACGCCAAGGCCGACAAGCCTGAGGCCAAGGCCGAAAAGCCTGAGGCCAAGGCCGAAAAGGCCGCCAAGGCCGACGCCAAGGCGGAGAAGACCGAGGTCGCGGCCAAGGCCGACGCCGAGGTGGCGGCCGACAGCAAGGCCGCCGAGTCTGAGGAGCGGGCCGGTGCCGACGCCGGCAAGGAGTCCTGAGGTGGTGCGGCCGGCGCTCGAGCACCTGGTCCGCGGCATCGTTGACCATCCGGACGACGTGAAGGTCCGGCTGGTCAACTCCCGCAAGGGTCAGCGGCTCGAGGTGCGGGTGCACCCCGAAGACCTCGGTACGGTGATCGGCCGCGGTGGGCGTACCGCCCGGGCACTGCGTCAGGTGATCTCCTCGGTGGGCGGTCGCGGCGTACGTGTCGAGATCATCGACAACTACTGAGGCGGTTCGTTTGCTCCTGGTCATCGGTGCGGTGATCCGGCCGCACGGCGTGCGCGGCGAGGTGCTCGTCGACATCCGTACCGATGAGCCGGACGCCCGCTTCGTCCCCGGGTCGGTGCTGGTCACCGACCCGGTGGACGCCGGACCGCTGACCATCGAAGGGGTACGCCCGCACACCACGGGTGGCCGTACCCGGCTGATCGTGGCGTTCGAGGACGTGCTCGACCGGGAAGGCGCCGACGAGCTGCGCGGCGTCAAGCTGCAGATGGACTCCGGCGAGCTGGGGCCCACCGGCGATCCGGACGAGTTCCACGATCACGAGCTGGTGGGGCTGGCCGCGGTCTCCTCCGAGGGTGCCGCCCTCGGTCAGGTGATCGGCGTCGAGCACGCGCCGGCCCATGAGCTGCTGGTGGTACGGCGGCCCGACGGCGGTCGCGCGCTGGTGCCGTTCGTGAAGGCGATCGTGCCCGAGGTCGACCTGGACGCGCGCCGGGTCGTGCTCACCCCGCCCGCGGGTCTGCTCGAGCTGTGACGGCGCGCCGTGCAGGTTGACATCGTCACGATCTTTCCCGAGTATTTCGCCCCGCTCGAGCTGTCGCTGATCGGCCGGGCGCAACAGACCGGGCTGCTCTTCGTGAACCTGTACGACCTGCGGCGCTGGACGCTCGACGTACACCGCACGGTGGACGACACTCCGTACGGCGGTGGGCCGGGCATGGTGATGCGTCCCGAGCCGTGGGGCGAAGCGCTCGACGAGCTGGTACCGCCTGCCGGGCCGGCTGCGGCCGGCGCCGAGCGGGCTGGCGTGGCGCCGGGTGCTGCGGCGGCGTCGGGCGGGGAGCCGCCGTTGCTGGTGGTGCCGACGCCGGCGGGGGAGCCGTTCACCCAGGCGGTCGCGGCGCAGCTCGCGGCCCGCCCCCGGTTGCTGTTCGCCTGCGGTCGGTACGAGGGCATCGACCAGCGGGTGCTCGACGAAGCCGCGTCGCGGATGCCAGTACGCGAGGTGTCGATCGGCGACTACGTGCTCTTCGGGGGCGAGGTCGCCGTACTGGCGATGCTGGAAGCGGTGGTACGCCTGCTCCCGGGCGTACTCGGCAACGCCGACTCGCTGGCCGAGGAGTCGCACGCCGACGGAGTGCTGGAGGCGCCGGTCTACACCAAGCCGGCCGTGTGGCGGGGGCGCGCCGTGCCCGAGGTGCTGCGCTCCGGGGACCACGCCCGGATCGCGCGGTGGCGGCGGGACCAGGGGCTGCTGCGTACCGGCGAAAGGCGACCCGATCTGGTGGCGAAACTGGCGCCGGAGCAGCTCGACCTCGCGGACCGGGAAACGTTGCAGGGGGGCGGATTTCAGGTACCGCCACCCGATGTGGCAGAGTAGTGAGGTTGCCGCGGCCGCTTCGGCGTGTCCGCGAGCCCGTGCGGAAAGCCGCAGACGGGCCACGACCGCAAGCATTCGGACGGCGCCATGGGGCGCCCTTGAGCATGAGGAAGCATCGCGATGAACACGCTGGACGCTCTCGACGCCCAGTGGAAGCGGGCCGACATGCCCGACTTCCGGGCGGGGGACACGCTCAAGGTGTACGTCCGGGTGGTCGAAGGTAACCGGTCCCGGATCCAGGTCTTCCAGGGCGTCGTGATCCGCCGCCAGGGCGACGGGCTCCGGGAGACCTTCACGATCCGGAAGATGAGCTTCGGGGTGGGCGTGGAACGTACGTTCCCGGTGCACAGCCCGGTCATCGACAAGGTCGAGGTGGCCACCCGCGGAGACGTACGCCGGGCCAAGCTGTACTACCTGCGCGAGCTGCGCGGTAAGGCCGCCAAGATCAAGGAAAAGCGCGAAAAGCCGGCCAGCTGAATCCGGTAGGAGCCGCCCCGTTAGTTCGCTTCGCGGGGCATGAGTGTTACCGGGACGAGCCAGACGGCTTTACGCTTCCGGTATGGACGGTGCAGCTTCCGACCGCGATCGCGGTACGCCTGAGGCTTCCGGCCGTCCTGACTCGGGGAGTTCCGGAGCCGGTCGCGGCGCGGTGGGCCGGGTGACTCCGGTCGCCCGCGGCCGGGCCAAGGTGCAGTATCCCGGTGTTGTAGCAGGCTCCTCGGCGCCGCCGGGAGAAGTCGCGCCGGCCGGATTCGGTACCGCCGCGCACCCCGACGCTGTCCCAGGCGCCAATGGCGCGGCGGCGTACTCCGTGGGTGCCAACGGCGCGGCCGCCTACTCCGACGGCGCCGCAGGTCCGAACGGTGCGGCAGCGACGGTCCCGTACGGGGCACCGGTCAACGGCGCGCCAGGGGCGACGCCGGCCTCGGGGTTCGGGATCGGTGAGCATTCCCCACCCGGCGACGCCCGACCAGGGTCGTACCCGGCTCCGAATGGCGGCGTGCCGCGCAACGGCGGGGCTGCGTCACCCAACGGCGTCGCCTCCTACGACGCGGTGCCGAACGGCACACCGCCCAATGGCACGCCGCCGAACGGTTTCGCCGGCGAGGCGTTCCCGCCCTACGGGGCCGCCGGGGCGGATCCCGCCGAGCTCGACGATGCCGACGCCGAGGGAGCGGGTCCGCGTCCGGGCCGTTCCCGGCACCGTTCCAGCCGGCGCCGGCGGCAGTTGCCGCTGTGGCAGGAGGTGCCGCTGCTGCTGTTCGCGGCGTTCCTGATCGCGGTGCTGATCCGTACCTTCCTGCTGCAGGCGTTCTACATCCCGTCCGGCTCGATGGTGCACACCCTGGAAATCGGCGACAAAGTCCTGGTCAACAAGGTGGTGTACGACTTCCGCGAGCCGGCCCGGGGCGAGATCATCGTGTTCCGCGGCACCGGCCGGTGGCGTCCGGAGCACAAGCCGCCGCCGAGCGACCTGGGCAGCCGGTTCGGACGCGGCCTGGGCGACCTGGTCGGCCTGAGCCAGCCCGGCGAGAAGGACTTCATCAAGCGGGTGATCGGGCTGCCCGGCGACACGGTCGCGTGCTGTGACGCGCAGGGACGGGTCACGGTCAACGGGCAGCCGCTGGACGAGCCGTACATCTTCGAGAACTCACCCGACGACGTGGCGGCGACCGAAGGCCAGTGCGGCACCCGCGAGTTCGACCCGTTCACCGTGCCGAAGGGGCAGGTGTGGGTGATGGGTGACCACCGGCTGGTGTCACAGGACTCCCGCTGCACCGGGCCGGTGCCGATCGACAACATCATCGGGCGCGCGTTCCTGGTGGTCTGGCCGGCCAACCGGTGGGACACGCTCGAGGTGCCGGACACCTTCAAGAACGTGCCGCAGCCGTACGCCGCGCCCGAGCCGGTGAGGCCTTACCGTGCCCCCGCCGCGGGTGCCGCCGGGGTCGTCGGAAGTCTGATAGTGCCCCTTACGGTGTCTTTGGCGCGCCACCGCCGGATGCGCGTACTGCGACCACGTACGCTCTCTGGGTGACCGAAGTGGAGCAGAAGCGCAAGACCCCTTTATGGCGTGAACTTCCGATCTTGATCGTGGTAGCCGTAGGCGTGGCCATTCTGGTTCGCGCCTTTGTGTTGCAGACCTTCTACATCCCGTCCCAGTCGATGCAGCACACGCTCGAGATCGACGACCGGGTCCTGGTGAACAAGGTGGTCTACGACTTCCGGGAGCCGGCCCGCGGCGAGATCGTGGTGTTCAAGGCGCCCCAGTCGTGGCGCGGCGACCCCAACGAGACCGACTTCATCAAGCGCGTGATCGCGGTCGGCGGCGACCACATCGTGTGCTGCGACGTCAAGCACCGCTTGACGGTCAACGGGCAGCCGCTGGACGAGCCGTACATCTACACCAACTCCGACGGGGTAGCCGACGAGGCCAGCAACCAGCCGTTCGACGTACAGGTGCCGGCGGGTCGACTGTGGGTGATGGGCGACCATCGGGCTGAGTCCGGCGACTCCCGGGAGCAGTTCCTGCGGAGCAGGGACCCCGGCATCGCCACGATCCCCAGCGAGGCGGTGATCGGCCGGGCGTTCGCGGTGTTCTGGCCGGTCAGCCGCGCGGAGTGGCTGACGGTGCCGGAGACGTTCGAATCTGTGCCTGACTCGTCGTAGGGGCGTCGCTTGGCCACCCCTGACTCGCCCGTCTTCATCCCTCGCCCCGGCGCCCGGGTGCTTCTGGTCAACGCGGCCGGCCGGGTTCTGCTGCTGCGCGGCAGCGACCCGGCTCGGCCTGGCGTACGGTACTGGTTCACCGTCGGGGGCGGCCTCGACGCCGGCGAAACGCCGGCGGAGGGCGCCGCGCGGGAGTTGTACGAGGAGACCGGCTTGTCGGTGCCGGTCACCGCGCTCGGGGAGCGGGTGTGGCACGAGGTGGCCGAGTTTCCGTTCGACGGTCTGTGGTATCGGCAGGAGCAGGAGTTCTTCCTGGTGCGGGTCGGCGAGTGGCAGGTCAGCCAGGACGGCTGGTGCGATCTGGAACGGCGTACCGTCGATGCGGTCCGGTGGTGGTCGGTGCCAGAGTTGGAGACGACGGACGAGACGTACTACCCGGTGGAGTTGCCGGTGCTGCTGCGCAGGTTGCTCGCTGGCGGGGAGGTCTGAATGCTGTCGCCGACGCGTACGGTGGTGCGGCGCGAGGCTGGCCTGTACGCCCTGGAGCAGGCGCTGCGGCGGCGCGGCTTCCGGCGGGTGGCCGGCGCCGACGAAGCCGGACGAGGGGCCTGCGCGGGTCCGTTGGTGGCCGCTGCGGTGGTGCTCCCGGACGGCAAGCGCGGCGAGATCCCGGAGCTGGCCGACTCGAAGCTGCTGACCGCCGCCGCCCGGGAACGGGTGTACGCCGAGATCCAGAAGCGCCGCGTCGAATACACCGTCGTGGTGTTGCCGTCCACCGAGGTCGACACCCGTGGACTGCATGTCTGCAACATCGCCGCGCTGCGCCGGGCCCTGGCCGGGCTCGACGCGCGACCGGACTACGTGCTGACCGACGGGTTCCCGGTCGACGGGATCGGGGCGCCGGGGCTCGCCGTCTGGAAAGGTGACCAGGTCGCCGCCTGTGTAGCGGCGGCGGGCGTGGTAGCCAAGGTGACCCGGGACCGGATCATGTGCGAGCTCGATCAGAAGTGGCCCGAGTACGGCTTCGCGGAGCACAAGGGGTACGCGACGCCGGAGCACTCGGCGGCCCTGCGACAGCACGGTCCATGCCCGGAGCATCGTCACTCGTACGCCAATGTGTCGGCGGCGCTCGGCAGTCTGACGCTCGCCACCGGCGGTCCCGATGACGCCGTGGCCGGCGTGGCGATGGGGACTGCCGACCCGTACGCGCCGGGAGTGGGCCAGAATGGCGACATGGTGGGCGGCGAGTCATGAGCACCGAGGATCTTGAGAAGTACGAGACCGAGATGGAGCTGCAGCTCTATCGGGAGTACCGCGACATCGTCCGGCAGTTCTCGTACGTGGTGGAGACCGAACGGCGGTTCTACCTCGCCAACACCGTGGACCTGCACGTACGCAACACCGACGGCGAAGTCTTCTTCGAGGTCGAGATGACCGATGCCTGGGTGTGGGACATGTACCGCCCGGCGCGGTTCGTCAAACACGTACGGGTCCTCACCTTCAAAGACGTCAACATCGAGGAGCTCGAGAAGCCGGACATCGCGCTCCCCGAGGACGGCAACTTCGGCGGCGGCAGCAGCACGTAGCGCTGTGCGGCGGCTGCAAAACGTGGCGCGTTGCAGTGGCTGCGGGGCGCGGCGCCACCGGCGCGGCGCCGGCAGCACCTCACGCCAC
>JBOGDF010000073.1:0-18219 GCA_050701635.1 Micromonosporaceae bacterium
CTTCACGAGCGGTCCCCTTCCTTCGGGTGTTCCTTGGCGGGTCACCCGAGACCTACCACCAGGCAGGACTCAGGTGGGGGACCGCCACCTCAAGTTCCACGAAGACCGGGACAACCTCCGAGGAGAACCAGCGTGGCGATAAAAACCGCGGATCGAGTAGTGATCTTTCGAGAAAGGGAAAACCCGCCCACGACGTCCCTCCGACACATCTCGCGCCAAGACATCCATCCTCAAGGAAACCTCCGCAAGAAGAAATCAGTCAACAGCCGGAGCGAGGCAATCCCAAGATTCGCGTAAGCGCGTGTCGTCGCGTGGGGTGGTCCGATATGTCCAACACCGTCCGTTAAGCCGCAACAAAACGCGGCACGGCCAGGAAGACGCGTCGGGTAAGCACTCGACCAAGTCAACCAGTCCCGCGCTGGCCCGTCTCGGAACGGTCCTGGGCGCCTACCGCGGGGCAGGCACCCAGGACTGAGAGCCCGTGACGGTGCTACACACCCATTGACGCCAGTCGCCAGCCGGAGTCGCTCCGGGACTTCCAGATCTGGTTGAACGTGTCCCAGTTGGCGGCCCGGTGCAGCCGCTGAGCCTGGGTGCCGGCACGCCAGGCGCCGACGTACATCCGTACGCCGCCGCTGAGGTATGTGGCGACGCTCCGCATCCGGTGCCCGTCTTTGTGCAACGCCTGTGCCTTCGTGACGAACTTGGCCCATTCATTGGCGTACAGGTAGTACTGGTCGGTGCCTTCGTGGAACACACCGACGAACTTCGGGGTCGTGCCCTCTACGTACGTGGTCACGAAGTCCAGCCGCAGCTTCGCCGCCGACTGCTTCTTCCAGCCCGCCACGAACGTGTCCCAATCCCCCCGGACTATGACCTCCTTGCCCTTACCCGGGAGGAACGCGCCCACCGCCCGCAGCGAATTCCCCGCAAAGTACGTGTCAACGCTGACCAGATGGAACCCCTGACCGTGGAACTGCTTGCGGCTCGCCTCGAACGCGGACCACTCGTTCTCGATGAGGTGGTGGTCGCCGCTGCCGGCACGGTAGACACCGGTGAAGACCCGAGTGTTCCAATCGGTGTACGTGCGTACGTCGATCAGCCGCTGACCCGACTTCGACAACTCCGCCCACTTGGCGGTGAAGCCCTTCCAGTCGCCGGCATGCATGGCGTGGCCCGCGGTGCCCGGGTTGAACACACCGACCACGGACGGTACGTCGAAGAGGCGCCACTCGTATTCCAGCCGGTACCTTCCGCCATGCGCCCACACTTCGCACCAGCGCTGGCTGGTCGGGTTGTCGTCGCTTAACGACGAGAACGGGCTGGCGATGTCGCAGCGGCTGGTCACCGGCGGGAACGGATCGTCCTCCCACACGGCCTTGAACAGGTTGAACAGGTGGTCGAGTGCCCAGCCGAGGAGTTCACCGACCGCGTAGCCGATCGCCGCGCCGATAGCGCCGCCGAAGTAGCCGCCGACGAGCGCGGCCACCTTCTTCACCACCCAGTCCCGGACCTGCTCGTAAATCGTCTGCACCAGCTCCGGAAAGCCACCATTGTCCTTCTCCGCGAGGATCGTCGTGACGAAGTACGAGCGCGGATAGCCGGTCGGCTTCCCTTGCATCGTGTCGTCGGCGGCGAAGTCGAACGTGGCCAGCACGAGCGGCGGCGACAGCTTGACTTCTTTCATGCCGCCCTGGTCGTCGAAGCCCTTCCACAGGTAGGGCTTGCCTTCGGAGTTGACTATTCTTCTGGTGTCACCCGTGGCGTCGACCGCGATGCCGGACAGCAGTATGTTGTCCACGCTGTTGCCAAAGATCGACTCCTCGGGATCGGTCTCGTCGATGCACTTGACCTTCTTCAGGCGTAGCTCTGCTCCTCGCATTACCGCCCCTCCTCCTTCAGTTCGATCGCGTCCTCGCCGGTGTCCGGCGCCGGTTTGCCGCGACGGTTGATCTCGATCAACTTCTCCGGCGCCAACTTGATCCGCGCCGCGTGCTTGTCCGCCTGCTCGGTGACCGGGGTCGCCGAGGCGAGGTCGACCTTCGCCAGGTCGCCGTAGCGCTGACCGCGCGTCCGGGCTGGTGCGGTGACGTTCGCCATCACCTTCTTGATCGCCTTCTGCTGCTTCTCCTTCGGAAGTTGCCGCAGCCGGGTCAGCAGCAGGGCCTCCAAGCTGCCCCTGGCCGTCGGCATCGGATACTTCTTCGGGTCGTGGGCGTGCGCCACGGCCTTCTCCATGGCGAGCTGCATGGTGCGCAGCAGCTGCTCTCCGATGGGTTTGAGCTCTGGTGCGAGCTCGATGGGCTTGTCCTGGGTAGCCACTGTGAGATCCCTCCCCGGGTTGGTTTCGGAGCCCGACCGTGCGGCGGACTCCGCTCTGGCTGCTCGGCCAGCGTCGCGCCGGGGAGCGGGTTAAGACATCCCTCGTCGACCGGTGTTTCGTACCGCCTGCCCACGGCCGGATCCGCTGGTACCGGCGGGAGACATCCCCCATCCGCCGGTTACGCCGCTGGTCACGGCAGCTGTGGCGGAAATGGTCTGGTTACGGGGAATCCGCGAAGCCTGTCGGCAAAGCGATAACTAGTTGGTTGTGGCCGACTGGCCGTGTTTCCATCTCTTCGGGCCCATTGGTACGCGAATCTCGCGGCCGTGGACCAATGGGGGATGTCGTGGACACCAATTCCCGACAGGGCGCACCGTTCGTCGGACGGTCGCAGGAGCTGGCCCGGCTGCGTGCCGTACTCGATCAGGCCCGGTCAGGGCACGGCGGGCTGATCGTCGTCGAAGCCGCAGCCGCCCTGGGCAAGACCCGGTTGGTGAGCGAGGCGTTAGCCGACGCCCACGACTTCCGCGTCGTCATCAGCGCGGCCGACGAGTTCGCCCGGCACCGGCCGTTCAGCGCCGTAACCGAGGCGCTCATGGTCACCGGCGGTATCACCGAGCTGGACCGCACCGCGTTGGCGGAGCTGCTCGGTCTGCCGGCGAACCGGGGGGCCGCCGGCGAGATCGGCTACCAGGTCCTCGAACTCGTCCTGTCCGTGGTGGAACGGCTCGCCAGCCGGCAACCCGTGGCGGTGGTGCTGGAGGATCTGCACTGGGCGGACGCCTCGACCCTGCGAGCGCTGCGCGCCATAGCCCGGCGGTGCGCCGAGCTGCCGCTGGCGGTACTCGCCACCGTACGCAGATTCCCCCACCAGCCTCCGCTGGCCGCACTGGTCTCCGACCTGCACCGACTGGGCGGCGAACTGCTGCCCCTCGGGCCGCTCCCGCCAGAGCTGGGCGCCGAACTGGCGGCGGCGCTGGCCGGCGGCGCCCTCGGGCCACGGCTACGGCGGCTGGTGGCGAGCGTCGGCGGCGATCCGTTGTTCCTCACCGAGCTGATCGACGCGTTGCGCCGCGAAGGTCAGCTCACCTCTGTGGGCACACAGGTCGAGACCAGGATGCAGCGGCTTCCCCACAGTCTGCGCGCTCTGGTACGCCACCGCCTGGAGCAGCTCTCCACCGACGCCGCGCAGGTGTTGGAGATCGCCGCTGTCCTCGGTGGCAGCTTCGCCGTCGACGCGCTGGCCACCGTGGCCGGGCGACCGGTGGTGCAGTTGCTGCCGGCGCTACGCGAAGGCACCTCCGCCGGCCTGATCGATGAGGCGTCCGACCAGCTCACCTTCCGTCACGCCCTGATCCGGCACGCGATCTACGAGGAGCTGCCGCTGGCCATACGCCACAGCCTGCATCGGGAGGCGGGCCGCGCGCTAGCGGCGGACGGGGCGAGCGCCGTGCGGGTCGCCGCGCACCTGGCGCAGAGCGCCTCGGAAGGCGACGTCGAGGCGGTGGAGTGGCTGCGTTCGGCCGGGCGGGAGGCTACTCCCCGGTCGGTGCCGGAAGCGGTCGAGCTGTTCGAACAGGCGGCGGCGCTGACCACCGCGGACTACCCGGAACGCGACGCGCTGATCGCCGAACTCGCCCCACTGCTGGCGCTGACCGGCAGGGTCGACGAGGCGGAGCAGCGGATCGCGGAGGTGCTTGCGCGTGAGCCAACCGTCGAGCTGGAGATCCGGTTGCGGATCGGCATGATGCACGCCCTGGCCCGCCAGGCCCGGTGGCGCAGCGCCAGGGAACAGGCCGCGACCGCGACCGCCCGGCTGGACCAGCCAGGTCGGCGCGCCATGGTGCAGGGACCGGCCGCGTTCATCAGCGTGGTGATGGGCGATCTCGACTCGGCCCAACAACTGGCCACCGAGGCACTCCGCGCCGCCGAGCGGGCGGGCAAGCCGGTCGCGGCTGCCACCGCGCTGATGGCGCTGAGCTGGGTCGTGGAGGCACGCGGCGACTGCCAGGCCGCCGCCGACCTGGCCGGCCAAGCGGTCGAGGCGACCCGCGACGCCGACGGCTTCGCGACCGGTTTCCTGTTCCCCCAGCTGTGCCTCGGCACGGCTCTGATGGGCCTCGACCGCCCCGACCAGGCTCGGGAGACTTTCCACGCGGGGGTACGCCGAGCAGAGGCCCTCGGTACGCCGACCGTGCTGCCGTACTACCGCTCCGGTCTCGCCGTACTCGGCCTGCACACCGGAGACTGGCACGACGCGCTGCGCCAGGCGGAGGCGGCCGTGGCGTTCGCCGAGGACGGGCAGACCAACTTCGTACAGCTGCCGCTCGCCGTCGACGCCAGGATCCGGGTGGCCCGCGGTGACCTCGCCGGCGCCACCCGTGCCGTCGAGCAGGCCGAGCAGGATGCGGTCGGCCGGGGACCCATGCTCGGCGCCGACTGGGCACTGTGGGTGAAGGCGCTCAGCTGCGAAGCCCACGGCGATCAGGACGGCGCCGCCGACACGATCGCGACCGCCTGGCGGCTGCTGCCGGAGCTGCACTGGCTGTACGGCAACTGGACGATCGCCGCCGACGCGGTGCGGCTGGCCCTGGCGGTTGGGGACCGTACGCTCGCGGAATCCGTGACCAAGGAGATCGAGGCCGCCGCGGCGAGCCCGTCGGCGACCGCGGCCGCCCTGCGGTGTCGTGGCCTGCTCAGCGCCGACAGCGAGCTGCTGCTGGCCGCGGCGTTGGCGTACCAGCAGGTGCCCCGCCCATACGAGCGGGCCGCGGCGTACGCGGATGCGGCGCGGGCCTTGACCGTGGCCGGTCGACTGGCGGACGCCCGGCCGCTGTTCGGCGAGGCGATGACGGGCTTCGAGAGTCTGGGCGCGCGGCGCGATGCCGCCCGGCTGGCGGCGGTGATGCGGAAGGCCGGGATCCGGCGTGGCGTACGCGGTGCCAGACGGCGCACGGCGTGCGGCTGGGACGCCCTCACCACGACCGAGCGTACGGTGGTCGCGTTGATCGCCGAGGGGCTGACGAACCGCGAGATCGGGCACCGGCTGTTCATCTCACGGCACACCGTGGACACCCACCTCAAGCACCTGCGGTCCAAGCTCGGCCTCACCTCCCGCAGCCAGCTCGCCGCGGAGGCGGTACGCCGCACCAGCCCATCACTGGCGACCGAAGGGGCGCGCCGCGACGCTGAGGGTTATCCGACTGGTGCCTGACCTACTCGGTGACGAGCCGTTCCAGGGACTCGCGTAGCCGGCCCACGATGGGCGTCGGTCGCCGGCTGGCGCGATCCACGAACACATGCGTGAAGCTGCCCTCGGCCAGCACGGTCTGGCGGTCGCCCCGGTGCAGGCCGACCTCGTACGTGACGCTGGAGGTGCCCAGCTTCCCGACTCGCAGCCCCGCTTCGATCTGCTCGGGGAACGAGGCCGGAGCCTTGAAATCGCATCGCGACGCCACGCACAGGCCGATCGTGCCGCCGTCGTGGATGTCCAGGCCGCCCTCCCGGATCAACCAGGTGTTGATCACGGTGTCCATGTACGCGTAGTACACGGCGTTGTTGATATGCCCATAGATGTCCAACAAAGACCGCTAAGGGGTAGCAAAGCCGACCCGCGACGTCTGTCTGAACCGCGCTTAACCGCCCCTGGTTTGGTAGCGGCCCTCTCCTGCAAGGGTGGCGCCAGGCGGCGCGCACGCTCGACCTCGTGCGCGACGAAGGTGTAGCGGCCTACCCGGCATCGTGGATTGACGGCCGCCGCGTGGCAGGTGCTCAGGCGCCTGAGTTGGTCGACGCCTCCCACAGGGCGCTGATGGGTATCGCCCGAAATCTCGGGCCGAAGGGCAAGGTCTGCCGGCCGGTGTACAGCACGACCCCCGTGATCAGACTGTCGCCGAGGCGCTCGGCGAGGTGTCTCAGCCCCCGGAAGTCATCGCCTCGCACGGTAGAACCGGCCTTGACGTCGATGGCGACAACCTGACCACGGCGGTTCTCCAGGACGATGTCGACCTCGACCTGGTCCCTCGTGCGGTAGTGGTAGAGGTCCGCGCGCTGATCCGACCAGGTGAGTTGACGGGCGATCTCCATCGCCACGAATCCTTCGAGAAGCGGACCCAGCGGGCTGCTTGGCTCACGCAGGCTGGCCGCGTCCAGTCCGAGGAGGTTCGCGGCGATCCCGGAGTCGACCATCGCGACCTTGGGCGTCGCGACCGCACGGGTGCCCAGATTCCTCGACCAGGCCGGGATGCGCTTGAGCAGGAAGACCTCCTCCAGCAGCCCGAGGTAACGCTTGACGGTCGGTTGCGGAAGACCGAGTTCGCTGGCCAGAGCCCCCGGAACGAGTAGCTGCCCCGACCGCGCGGCGACGAGCTTGGTGAGGGCGCGCATCTCGGGACCACGCTCGATTTCCGACAGTTGCATGACATCGCGGTTGATCAGGTCGGCCAGGTACGAATCGAGAAACCGCTCCCGCCTGCGTGGCGGCCGCGCGACGGCCTCGGGAAAGCCGCCCCGGGTGATCCGCTCGATGTAGCCTCCGCGCACCTCCGTCGAGGTGTGCTGGTACTCCGGGCCCTCCGTGAAGATGGCGTCGACGAACCCGTCGGGCTTTTCCTCGATCTCACCTTGTGACAGGGGCCAGAGCTCAATCGTCTCCATTCGTCCTGGCAGGGCGTCCGGCAACCCACGCAGCCCGAGCACTCGAGCCGACCCCGTGAGCAGGAACCGACCGGGGCGAGGGTCGGCGTCCACCTGTTCCTTGATCGCCAGCAGCAGCTCAGGAACTCGCTGGACCTCGTCAATGACCATGCCGTCGGTGGTCGCGACGAACTCGCTCGGATCAAACTGCGCTGCCTGGCGGGTGGCCGCGTGATCCAGGCTGCGCCACTCCGCTGCGCGCTCGTTGCCGATCCTCATGACCAGAGTGCTCTTCCCGCATTGGCGCGCGCCGTTGACCAGAACGACACGAGTGTCGCCCAACGCCTCCGCTACGGCGGCCGCCGCATTGCGAGCAAGGATTCGGCCGATGGGCGACTGCGGGATCGATGCCATGTGAGGCATCCTGCCACAGGTGTGTTGATCCTGCCGCCGCTGGCGCGTTAATCTAGCCGCCGGCCCGATGTTAACCTAGCCGCTGATCTCGTGTTCGTTTGGTCGCTGCGACAGGTTAGTTGGCCGCTCTGCTGCTGTTGTCACCAGCCGCTGCAGGGACTGCCGTAACGCGCCTTCAATGGGCGTCGGGCGGCGGGATCCGCGGTCGACGAACACATGGGTGAACGCGCCCTGGGCCAGCAGCGTTTCGCCGTCCTCGCGGTACAGCCCCACCTCATACGTGACGCTGGAGTTGCCCAGCTTGCCGACCCGCAGCCCCACCTCGATCGGCTCTGGGAACGCCGCCGACGCGGTGAACTCACACCGCGATTGCACGCACAGCCCGATCACGCCGCCGTCGTGGATGTCCAGCCCGCCCTCCCGGATCAACCACGTGTTGATCACCGTGTCCATCAGGGAGTAGTAGACGGCATTATTCAAATGCCCGTAGATGTCGTTGTCCTTCCACCTGGTGGGGACGTTCTCCCAGTGGGCGTACACGCCACACCTCCGCTCGTTTACCCGACCTACGCTGCCGGCTGCGGCCGCCAGCGCTCCAGGAACGTACGCTCCTCGGCCGACATCCGGCGCGGCCGCCCGGCGCCCAGGTCGTACGGCACCAGCACCGAGCGCGCCCGGCTGGCCAGCTCGTCGTCGTCGAACAGCTCGTACGCCACCGTGAACCGCGACGGGCGGATCTCCTCCACCCACAGCTCGATGCGTACCGGGTCGCCGTAGTCGATCGTCCGCAGGTAGTCGATCTCGTGCCGGGCGACCACGACGCCGCGCTGCATCCCCGGCACCGGCTCCGCCACCGCCTGGCCGAACAGCAGCTGCGCGCGGGCCTCCTCGTACAGGGTGAGGAAGCGGGCATTGTTCACGTGCCCGTACGCATCCATGTCCGACCAGCGCAGCGCGCAGTCGTACGTGAACCGCCCCACGTCAGTCCCGGGTCAGTTTGCGGTACGTCACGCGGTGCGGGCGGGCGGCGTCGGCGCCGAGCCGCTCGACCTTGTTCTTCTCGTACGACTCGAAGTTGCCCTCGAACCAGAACCACTTCGCCGGGTTCTCGTCATCGCCTTCCCAGGCAAGGATGTGCGTGGCTACCCGGTCCAGGAACATCCGGTCGTGGGAGGTGATCACCGCACAGCCGGGGAACTCCAGCAGCGCGTTCTCCAGGCTGCCCAGGGTCTCCACGTCCAGGTCGTTAGTCGGCTCGTCGAGCAGCAGCACGTTGCCGCCCAGCTTGAGGGTGAGCGCCAGGTTGAGCCGGTTGCGCTCGCCGCCGGAGAGCACCTTGGTCGGCTTCTGCTGGTCCGGCCCCTTGAAGCCGAAGGCGGCCACGTACGCCCGGGAAGGCATTTCGACCTTGCCCACCATCAGGTGGTCGAGGCCGTCGGAGACCAGCTCCCAGACGGTCTTGCTGCCGTCCAGCCCACCCCGGGACTGGTCGACGTACGAGATCTGCACGGTGTCGCCGACCTTGACGTTGCCCGAATCCGGCTTCTCCTCGCCGATGATCATCTTGAACAGCGTGGTCTTGCCGACGCCGTTGGGGCCGATCACGCCGACGATCCCGTTGCGGGGCATCGAGAACGACAGGTCGTCGATCAACGTACGCTCGCCGAAGCCCTTGTCCAGGTCGGCCACCTCGATCACGGTGTTGCCGAGCCGGGGACCCGGCGGGATCTGGATCTCCTCGAAGTCGAGCTTGCGGTTCTTGTCCGCCTCGGCGGCCATCTCCTCGTACCGCTCCAGCCGGGCGCGGGACTTGGTCTGCCGGGCCTTGGCGTTGGACCGTACCCACTCCAGCTCGTCGGAGAGCCGCTTCTTCAGCTTGGCGTCCTTGCGACCGGAAACCGCCAGCCGATCCGCCTTCTTCTCCAGGTACGTCGAGTAGTTGCCCTGGTAGCCGTGCACCCGGCCGCGGTCCACCTCGGCGATCCACTCGGCGACGTGGTCGAGGAAGTACCGGTCGTGGGTGATAGCGATCACAGTGCCGGGGTATTTGGCGAGATGCTGCTCCAGCCACTGCACGCTCTCGGCGTCCAGGTGGTTGGTGGGCTCGTCGAGCAGCAGCAGGTCGGGCGCCTCCAGCAGCAGCTTGCAGAGCGCGACCCGGCGCCGCTCACCACCCGACAGCGGGCCCACCTCGGCCTCGCCCGGCGGGCAGCGCAGCGCGTCCATCGCCTGCTCCAGCTTGGAGTCGAGGTCCCACGCGTCGGCGTGGTCCAGCTCCTCCTGCAGCTTGCCCATCTCGGTCATCAGCTCGTCGGTGTAGTCGGTGGCGAGCTGCTCGGCGATCTCGTTGAACCGATCCAGCTTCGCCTTGGTCGCCGCCACCGCCTCCTGGATGTTGCCGAGCACGGTCTTCGACTCGTTGAGCTGCGGCTCCTGCGCCAGCAGCCCGACCGTGTAGCCCGGCATCAGCTTCGCCTCGCCGTTGCTCGGGTGATCCAGGCCCGCCATGATCTTGAGCAGGCTGGACTTGCCGGCCCCGTTCGGGCCGACCACGCCGATCTTGGCGCCGGGCAGGAACGCCAGGGTGACGTCGTCGAGGATCACCTTGTCGCCGTGCGCCTTGCGTGCCTTTTCCAGGACGTAGATGAACTGAGCCACGGTGGTTCTGGCCTCCGCCGTTGTGTCGAGGTGCGAGGGTGTGCCGGTCAATCTTTCCAGGGTGTACGCCGTCCGCCCACGACCACCCCCACAGCCGGTGTGATGTCGATCTCGGCGTGCCGTACCCCCGGATGTCAGTAGGCTCGCAGGAGACGCCGAATCCCATTCCAAACCCGGCTGGAGGCGGATGTGACAGGCAGTTCGTTCGTGGTGGTGGCCAATCGACTGCCGGTCGACGCCACGACCACGCCGGACGGACAGCTGGTCTGGAAACGCAGTCCAGGCGGCCTGGTCACCGCACTGCATCCGGTCATGCAGGTCGAGGGCGGCACCTGGATCGGCTGGCCCGGCAGTCCGTCGGAAGCGGTGCCGGAGCCGTTCGAGCTGGACGGGATGCGGCTGCACCCGATCCCGGTCACCGCGGACGAGCTGCAGGACTACTACGAGGGCTTCTCCAACGCCTCGCTGTGGCCGCTCTACCACGACTCCGTACAGCATCCGGTGTTCCATCGGCACTGGTGGGACGCGTACGTGGCGGTCAACCAGCGGTTCGCCGCCGCCACCGCGGAGGTCGCCGCCGAGGGCGCCGTGGTGTGGGTGCAGGACTACCAGCTGCAGCTGGTGCCGGCGCTGCTGCGCCAGCTGCGGCCGGATCTCAAGATCGGGTTCTTCCTGCACATCCCGTTCCCGCCGGTGGAGCTCTACATGCAGCTGCCGCGCCGGGTGGAGATCCTGCAGGGGCTGCTCGGCGCCGACCTGGTGGGCTTCCAGCGGCCGCTCGCCGCGCAGAACTTCCTGCGCCTGTCCCGGCATCTGCTGGGGCTGCGGCCGCGCGCCAACGAGGTCGAGGTCGACGGCCGGATGGTGCGCGCCGGCGCGTTCCCGATCTCGATCAACGTCACCGAGATGGAGCAGCTCGCCACCAGCGACGCCACCCAGAGCCGGGCCAAGCAGATCCGTACCGAGCTGGGCGATCCGGAGTGCCTGATCCTCGGCGTGGACCGGCTCGACTACACCAAGGGCATCGAGCACCGGCTGATGGCGTACGAGGAGCTGCTGTCGGAGGGCAAGCTCTCCGTGCCCGAGGCGGTGATGGTCCAGGTGGCCACGCCGAGCCGGGAACGAGTCGAGCACTACCAGGTACTTCGGGAGAACGTGGAGCGCCAGGTGGGGCGGATCAACGGCGACTACGGCAGGGTCGGCGTACCGGCGGTGCACTACCTGCACCAGTCCTACAGCCGCGGCGAGCTCGCGGCGCTGTACAGTGCGGCGGACGTCATGATGGTGACCCCCCTGCGAGACGGTATGAACCTGGTAGCGAAGGAGTACGTGGCGGCCCGCGCCGACCAGCGCGGCACCCTGGTGCTCAGCGAGTTCGCCGGTGCCGCCGCCGACCTGCGGCAGGCGTTCCTGGTCAACCCCCACGACCTGGACAGCCTGAAGGCCACCATGCTGCAGGCGGTCCGCGCCGAGCCGGCGGACGCGGCGCGCCGGATGCGGGCGATGCGGCGTTACCTGCGTACGCATGACGTCAACCACTGGGCGCGGTCGTTCCTCACCGCGCTCGGCGTGCCGGAGGCGGCAATGGCGCTGGATTCCGGGCTGGCTGACCGTTCCAAGACCGGAGAGCAGGACGCGTGACCTTCGCTGACCTCACCGTGCCCAACGGCACGGAGCTGCACACTGCGGTGACCCGCCTGGCGCGTACCCCGCAGCTGCTGGTGGCCTGCGACTACGACGGCACGATCGCGCCGATCGTGGAGGATCCGTCGGCGGCGGTGCCGCTGCCGGAGACCGTGGCGGCACTGCGCGCGATGGCCGCGCTGCCGCAGACCAAAGTCGCGGTGATCTCGGGGCGCGCGCTGCGGGATCTCGCCGCGCTGTCCCGGCTGCCCAGCGAGATCCACCTGGTGGGCAGCCACGGCTCGGAGTTCGACGTCGGCTTCGTACACAAGTTGGGGCCGGAGCTGACCACGCTGCGGGATCGGCTGCTCGCCGCGCTGAACCGGATCGCCGAGGGCCTGGACGGGATCCGGCTGGAGGTGAAGCCGGCGAGCGTGGCGCTGCACACCCGTACGGCTTCTCGCGAGGTGGCGGCGGCGGCCGTCGACGCGGTGAAGGCCGGCCCGGCGACCTGGGACGGCGTGGTGGTCACCGAGGGCAAGGAGGTCATCGAGCTGGCGGTGGTCGCGACCCACAAGGGCACCGCGCTGGACGCGCTGCGTACCCAGCTCGGGGCCAGCGCCGTGCTGTACGTCGGCGACGACGTCACCGACGAGAACGCCTTCGCGCACCTGCACGGGCCCGATCTCGGGGTCAAGATCGGCGACGGCGAGACCAAGGCGGGCCACCGGCTGGCCGACCCGATGGAGGCGGCGCGGCTGCTCGGCGTACTGCTGGAGACCCGGCGGCGCTGGCTGTACGGGGAGCGTGCGATCCCGATCGAGCGGCACTCGATGCTCTCCAACGGCCGCAACGTCGCGCTGGTCACCCCGGAGGCCCGGATCACCTGGCTGTGCCACCCGAAGCCGGACTCCTCCGCGGTCTTCGCCGACCTGCTCGGCGGCACCCCGGCCGGTCACTTCACGGTCAACCCGGACCGCAACGGCCGGCCGCTCGGGCAGCGCTACCGCCCCGGCACGATGACGGTGGAGACCCGCTGGTCCAGCCTGACCGTCACCGACTGGCTGGCGCACGACGACGTACCGGGGCACACCACGCTGATCCGGCGGCTGACCGGGCACGGCAAGGCGCGGATCGAGTTCACACCACGACCCGAGTTCGGGCAGATGCCGACCTCGCTGCAGCCGGTCGGCGACGGGCTGCTGGTGCTCGGCTCCAACGAGCCGATCGCGCTCTACTCCCCCGGTGTCGAGTGGGAGCTCGACGACGACGCCGCGACCGCGGTCGCGGACCTGGACGCGTCCGGCGGCGAGCTGACCCTGGAGCTGCGCTGCGGCACCGACAACGTCGACCCGCACCGGGAATCCGCCGAGCACCGGCAGACCGCCGCCGACGCGGAGTGGCGGGACTGGCTGACCCGGCTGCGACTCCCCACACTCGCCCACGGCGAGGTGGCTCGGAGCGCTCTCGTACTCAGAGGATTGGTCTACTCACCCACCGGCGCGATCCTCGCCGCCGGCACCACCTCGCTGCCCGAGGAGCTGGGTGGGGTACGCAACTGGGACTACCGCTACTGCTGGCTGCGCGACGCGGCGATGACCGCCCGGGCGCTGGTCGACCTGGGTTCGCTGGCCGAGGCCGAGGGGCTGCTGCAGTGGACCGCCGGTGTGATCGAACGTACCGGCGGGCACCCCGAGTGGCTGCACCCGCTGTACACAGTGGACGGTCTGATGCTGGGCCCGGAGGCGGTCATCGAGACCCTCCCCGGGTACGCCGGCTCCCGCCCGGTACGCGTCGGCAACGCCGCCAACCGGCAGGTGCAGCTCGACGTGTTCGGCCCGGTCGCCGACCTGGTCGCCGCGGTCGCCGACGCCCGGGGCTCGCTGACCGAGTTCGAGCAGCACATCGTCGAGGCGATGGTGGAGGCGGTGAGCCGGCGCTGGCACGAGCCGGACCACGGGCTGTGGGAGCCGCGGCTGCCACCCCGCCACCACGTCTACTCCAAGGTGATGTGCTGGCTGACCGTGGAACGCGCGCTCTACCTGGGCGCCAAGCACGGCATGCCGGTGCAGGACAGCTGGGCCGAGCTGCGCGACCACATCCGGGACAACGTGCTCGAACACGGCTGGAATGAGTCGCTCGGCGCGTACACCGCGGCGTTCGACGGGGAGGACCTGGACGCGGCGTCGTTGTGGGTCGGGCTGTCGGGGCTGCTGCCCGACGACGATCCGCGGTTCCTGTCCACGGTGCTCGCCATCGAGGCGGAGCTGCGCAGTGGGCCGACCGTCTACCGGTACAACTCCGACGACGGGCTGCCCGGCATCGAGGGTGGCTTCCACCTGTGCGCGACGTGGCTCACGGAGGCGTACCTGCGGACCGGGCGGCGTACCGATGCGGAAGAGCTGTTCAGCCAGATCCTGGACTGCGCCGGCCCCACCGGCCTACTCCCCGAGCAGTACGACCCCGCGACCGAGCAGGGGCTGGGCAACCATCCGCAGGCGTACAGCCACCTCGGCCTGATCCGCTGCGCCCTGCTGCTGGACCGTACCCACGGGTGATCGGCTACGGCAGCAGCTCGAACGCCTCCACGTGCCGCGGCCGCACCACCGAGAAGTCGCGCCGGTCCACCGTCGCGATCGTGGTGACGCCGCGTCGTTCGGCACACGCTATGACCGAGGCGTCGACGATGCCGAGCGGCAGGTCCCGGTAGCGTGCGACGAGTTGGGCGATACGTCGCCAATCAGCCGGCGGGACCGGATCCACGATGAACGCGCCGCTGCCCAGGTCGGTCGCGAGCCGCAGCTCCGCTTCCGGGCCCCGCATTTTGCCTAGGAAGTACGCCGCCTCGCTGATCACCAGACTAGGAACGATCAGGGCACCCGGATAGTTCTCGATCAGGTTCAGGCACGAGACATGATGCTTGTCACCGCGGTCCATGTAGGCGTACAGCGGACCGGCATCGACGACGATCACGCTGAATGACGCTGCTGGGTGCGACGCTTGGTGGCCTTCTCACGCAGCTTCTGGCTGGCCTCGTAGTCATCCTCGTAGGCCTGGGCCAGCAACTCCTCCATTCGCTCGGAGATGTCGCTGCGACCGCTGTCGAAGAACCCGGCACCCGCCAGCCTGCGGCGTCCGCTGAGATGCGCCGTGATCGCCTCTCGTACCAGCTCGGAAAACGTGATACCCCGGCTGGTGGCCTCGGCACGTAGCTTGGTGTCGAGGTCATCGGGGATCTTGATCGTCGTACGCCTCATGGTATGCCAGCATACCCTGGATTCGGGAGTGCGGCGACGTCGCCGATCACGATGATCGCCGGCGCCTTGATGCCCTCGGCGCGTACGGTCTCCGCGATCGTGCCGAGGGTCGCGCGGGCCACCCGCTGGTGTGCGGTGGTGCCCTCCTGGATCGCGGCGGCCGGGGTGTCGGCGGTACGCCCGCCCGCCAGCAGCGCGTCGGCGATCGCCGGCAGGTTCTCCACGCCCATCAGCAGCACCACCGTGCCGCGCAGCCGCCCCAGCGCGGCCCAGTCGACCAGCGAGTCCGGGTGGTCTGGCCCGATGTGGCCGGAGACCACCACCAGCTCGTGCGCCACTCCCCGGTGGGTCACCGGGATCCCGGCGACGGCGGGCACCGCGAGCGCGCTGGTCACCCCGGGCACGATCTCGACCGGGATCCCCGCCTCCAGGCACGCCTGCAGCTCCTCGCCGCCCCGTCCGAACAGGAACGAGTCGCCGCCCTTGAGGCGTACCACGTACTTGCCGGCGAGCGCGCGGTCGAGCAGCAGCCGGTTGATCTCCTCCTGCGCCACGGCGCGGCCGTACGGGAGTTTCGCGGCGTCGATCAGCTCCACGTGGGACGGCAGCTCGTCGAGCAGCAGCTGCGGCGCGAGCCGGTCGGCGATCACCACGTCGGCGCGACTGAGCAGCCGGCGCCCGCGTACGGTGATCAGCTCCGGGTCGCCCGGGCCGGCGCCGACCAGCGCGACTCCGGGCACCGGCTTCGGCGTCGCCGGCTGGATCAGGCCCGGTCGTTCGGTGGTGTGCGCCCGGTGGTGGGCGGCGTCGAGCGACCCGTCGGAGAGCCGCTCGGCGATCGCGTCCCGCAGCCCAGCCGAACGGCGCGGATCGCCGCCGGCGAGCACCGCCACGGTCAGCCTCTCGTGCCGGGTCACCGCGGGCGTCCAGGCGGTCGCGGCGGTGGCGTCGTCGGCACGTACGCAGAAGATCCGCTGCGCGTCCGCGGCGGCCAAGGCGGCGGCGTTGACGTCGTGGTCGCTGGCCGCCGCCAGCACCAACCAGGCACCGTCCACATCGGAGGGTACGAACTGCCGCCGCTGCCAGCTGATCCGGCCTGCCTCGGCCAGCCCTTCCAGCCCCGGGCCGACCTCGGGCGCCACCAGCAGCACGTCGGCCCCGGCGGCGAGCAGCGCCGGCACCCGCCGCCCGGCCACGCCACCGCCGCCGACCACCAGCACCCGCCGCCCGTCCAGCCGCAGCCCGAGCGGATACAGGTCCGACTCGCTCACCGGTTCACCTCAACTCACCGCAGCCATGATCGCCTTTTCGGGAACGGATCGGCGAGGCTTCGCGCCGTTTCGTTCCCGAAATCGCGATCTTGAATTCCACCTCAGCCCTTCTCCGAGACGCCGGCGGAGTCGAAGGTCGCCACGTCGTGCAACACGCGTACCGCCGACTGCACCAGCGGCAGCGCGAGCAGCGCACCGCTGCCTTCGCCGAGCCGCAACCCCAGGCTGACCAGCGGAGACAGCCCCAGGCGGCGCAGCGCGACGGCGTGGCCCGGCTCGGCCGACTGGTGCCCGGCGACGCACGCGCCCACGGCGTCCGGGGACAGCGCCGCCGCCACCAGCGCGGCCGCTCCGGCGATCACCCCGTCCAGGATCACGGGAGTACGCCGCGCCGCAGCCCCGAGAATGAACCCGGCAAGCGCCGCGTGCTCCAGCCCACCGAAGGCGGCCAGCACACCGACCGGGTCGGCCGGCGAAGGCCGGTGCCGTCGCAGCCCGGCCTCTACCACGGCGATCTTGCGGGCCAGGGTCGCGTCGTCCACGCCGGTCCCGCGCCCGGTCACCACCGCCGGGTCGGCGCCGGTGAAGGCGGAGATCAGCGCGGCGCTGGCGGTGGTGTTGGCGATCCCCATGTCCCCGGTGAGCAGCGCCTTCGCGCCGCCGTCGACCAGCTCACCAGCGACCGTGATGCCGACCTCGATCGCGGCGACCGTCTCGTCCCGAGTGAGCGCCGGCTCGACGGTCAGGTCGCGGGTGCCGGCGCGTACCTTCCGCGACAGCAGCCCCTCGGCGGGGTCCAGCGGCGCCGCCACGCCCACGTCGACCACCACCACGCCGGCGCCGACCTGCGCGGCGAACGCGTTCACCACCGCACCGCCGGCCAGGAAGTTCGCCACCATCTGGGTGGTCACCTCCTGCGGCCACGGGGTCACCCCCTGGGCGTGTACGCCGTGGTCGCCCGCGAACACCGCCACCATCGCGGGCTGCGGGATCGGAGGCGGGCACACCCCGGCGAGGCCGGCGAGGCGTACCGAGAGGTCCTCCAGGGGACCCAGCGAGCCGGGCGGCTTGGTGAGCCGGGCCTGCCGCTCGGCGGCCTCCGCCAGCGCGGTCTCGTCCAGCGGGCGGATCGCCGCCAGGGTCTTGTCGAGCAGGGTCATCGGGCTCCCTTCACCACGTCGCCGAGTACGGCGACGAACGCGTCTGTGGTCTCGCGATCCCGTACCGCCAGCCGGAGCCACTCCGGGCCCAGGCCGGGGAACGTGTCGCCGCGGCGGACGGCGTACCCCCGGGATCGGAGTTGCTCACGCACCTGCGCGGCGCGCGGCAGGCGGATGAGCAGGAACGAGCTGGCGGGCTCGGCACCGAGCGTGACGCCCGGCAGCGACCGCAACCGGTCGACCAGGTACGCCCGGTCCCCGGTCAGCCCGTCCGCGATCTCCCGCTCCGCAGCGACCGCCACGGGAGAGGCGCACGCCGTCGCGGCGGCCAGCGCCGGAGTCGAGACCGGCCACAGCGGGGCCACCGCCGCGCATCCGGCGATCAGGTCGGGCGGCCCCAGCAGGTAGCCGATGCGCAGCCCTGCCAGCCCCCAGGTCTTGGTCAGGCTGCGTACCACCACCAGGCCCGGAAGGTCCCGACGGTACGCCAGCGACTCCGGCTCACCGGGGATCGTGTCGGCGAACGCCTCGTCGACCACGACCACCCGCCCGGGACGGATCAGCTTCTCGATCGCGGCGGCGGGGTGCAGCACCGACGTCGGATTGGTCGGGTTGCCGAGCATCACCAGGTCGGCATCGTCGGGCACCAGCCCGGGGTCGAAGTCGAAGGGCTCCGCAAGCACGACCCGCTCGGGCAAGAGTCCGCACGCCCGCAGCGCCGCCTCCGGCTCGGTGAACTGCGGGTGCACCACCACCGGACGGCGTACCCGGCCGGCGAGCGCGCGGGCCAGCAGGACGAACCCCTGCGCGGCGCCCGCGGTGAGCAGCACCTCGTCAGCCGGGCGGCCGTGCCGAGCCGCCACCGCACGCGTCGCCGT
>JBOGDF010000074.1:0-17920 GCA_050701635.1 Micromonosporaceae bacterium
GCCACCCGGCACGGCATCGGCATACTCGACGCGCTCATCACCGCCGCCGCCGGCAACCCCTGGATCCCCACCACCACCTGACCATCAGAGATTCCGCACACGTCGAGTCAGGCACCTATCCAGTTACTGCGCCGCATGCATGAGGCGCATTGGCCTGAGCACCTACGCTGATGACCACGCCCTACCGCTGGGCGGAGGACACCAGGCAGCTGATCAGGAGGTGGCATGACCCGGCGTAACGAGCCGCGGTACTGCCGCTGTGGAACCCGCCTGGCACGGGACAACAGAGGCAGCCTGTGCTCAGCGTGCGGATCACGCAGCCGCGATCTCGTGGCGGGTCCGCCGGAGGTGCCGCCAGAGTTTTGGACAACCGACCAGCTGAGGGACGCTCTCGCGACGTGGCACATGGGGCAGGTGATCTGCGCGTACCGGCACCACGCCTTCCACGGGCGCGTGCTGCCACAGGAGATCGTCGCCGGGTGGGTCGGTGTCACTCAGGCGCAGCTGAGCCGAGTGGAGAGCGGCCCTCCGATAACCGACCTGACCAAGCTGGTCCATTGGGCCAAGACCTTGTGCATTCCGGCCGACCTGCTGTGGTTCAAGCTTCCAGGCGACGACGGCAGCCAACAGGTGGCGCAGCCGTTTCTCCGCGAGTCGCAAATCGGCATGACGTCACGCGACCGCCGGTTGCCTACCCCGGACATCCTTGACCCGGACGACATCAAACGTCGCGATCTTCTGCGCCTTATGAGCGTGGCTGGCACCCTTATCGCTGCCTCCCACCTCGAGGAGAGCGCCGATTGGGAACGGCTCAACAGGGTGGCGGACAGGTCGGGGCACGTGGATGCGGCCGCTGTCGAGGAATACTCGACGCTCAACAACCATCTGTGGAATGTCTTCATCCGGGCCCGTGCAAAGCAAGCTGTGCTTCCGCTGGTACGCGAGCAGCTGACGGTGCTCATCGAGGGGCTTCGGTATGTCCGCCAGGCAGCCGTACACAGGCGACTCTGCGCGGTAGCTGCGGACCTGTTCCAGCTGGCCGGAGAGATCTACTTCGATGGGAACCGGTACACCGACGCGGCGCATTGCTACACGCTGGCAGCCAGCGCGGGCAAGGAGAGCGCCCACTTTGATCTGTGGGCGTGCGCCATGATCCGTCACGCCTACGTCGCCGTCTACGACCAGCATTTCGACGCCGCGGCCCCGCTACTCGAGTCAGCCGCGTGCCTCGCACGACGCGGCGACAGCAGTCTCTCGACCCGGTATTGGGTGGCCTCGGTCCAGGCACAGGTGTCCGCTGGGTTGGGGCAGTTGACTTCCTGCCGACGAGCGCTCGACCAGGCCGCGCAAGTCGACCGTCTCGGCGGTGTGGTTCACAACGGAGGCTGGCTGAGGTTCGACGGCTCACGTCTTGCTGAGGAGGAAGGCGCCTGCTACGTGGCGCTGCAACGACCGGACCTCGCGGAGCCACCGCTGCGTCAGGCGTTGAGCCAACACCTCTCCCCGCGCCGTCGCGGCATCGTGCTGACCGATCTCGCCATGGCTGGATTGCAGCGCAGCGATCTTGACCAGTCACTCGAATACGCGGCAGCCACGTTGGATGTCCATCACGCGGGTGGGTCGGGCGTCCTTGCGCGCCGGCTCGGATTGCTCCGGCCACATCTTGCGCCTCTACTCTCCGATCCACGTGCTCGCGAGCTCGGCCGTCTGATCGACGGGATGGCCGAGAGACCGCCAACTGACCGATGAGGAGTCATGTTGCAGGAGGAACCGGGCCGGGCGTTCCGCGAGGCGTGGATCGCCGGCGTCAAGAAGCACTATCCGGGTGAGCCGAAGCCGGGTTACATCACGCCGTGGGAGGACACTCCCGATTGGGAGCGCGACAGCGCCGCCGCGGTCGAAGACCAGATCGTCGCGTTCGTAGCGGCGACTGGCGGCAGTACGTCAAGGCTCACTCGTACCCAGAGAGGGCGTTTTGTGGCGCTGTGCTGGATCGGTCAGATCTACAGGCACATTCCCGAGCCGAAACCGTCGTACGTGGCCGACTGGGAGGACCTGCCAGAGTGGCAACAGGAGACGGATGCCGACATCTTCGAGGCCATCGAGCAGATCGCCGGACGGTAGCCGGGCGGTGATGCCCGCGTACCCCCGGAATGAAAAGTCCCCGGCAGCGCCGTTGCTGCCGGGGACTTCTTCTGGGGAGCGGGAGGAGTTACCAGTTGGGCTGCGCGGGTGCCGCCGGCAGCGGTACGTCCGGCGGGTGGATCACGTACGTCACGCCGCCGCTGTGCGTCAGCCACACGTTCTCGAACTCGGCACGGCCGAAGGTCTTGCGGACCGCGGCGTTGGAGTGGGCGAACGGGTCGTTCATGATCGGGTTGCCCGCCGCGTCGAAGCCGACGATCAGCAGCAGGTGGCCGTTGGTGCCGTAGTCGGCGCCCGGGACCTCGTTCTTCTTCCACGACGCGGAGACCACCAGCGGGATGCCGGCGGCGATGAACTTCTCGGCCTCGTTCAGTGACCGCAGCCGGGTGACGAACCCGTCCAGCCCGTACGTGGCCGCGTACGCGGTGTTGTACGGCCAGTTGCCGGCGCCGTTGTAGTTGTAGTCGAAGACGTGCCGGGCCGCGTGGTCGACCCACGGGTCGCTGTGCGGGTCCGGCGCCACCCAGTCGTAGTCCGACGCCGGGGGCAGCGCGTTCCAGTAGCCCATCGCCATCGAGGTGGAGGTGGGACTGCACCAGGCTTCGCCGCCGTTGTCCCACTGCGGGTAGTGCCCGACGTGCAGCTCCTGGGAGAACTGCGGTACGGCGAGGGTGCGTACCACCCCGGACGGGGTGCTGGGGGTCACCTTGCCGTCGGGGAGCTGCGAGGCCATGGCGCCGATGGAGCGAACCGACGGGGAGTCGGTGCTGCCGACCGGGCGCAGCAGGGTGAGCTCGATCTGGTAGCTCTTCCAGGCGTGGCCGTCGCGCGCCACGAAGGTGTCGATCGCGACGAAGCCGTCGTCGTCGCCCTGCAACGGCACTGACGTACGGTGCATCTCGGTGTCGCGGGCGGCCCAGCGGCCCAGGATGTACCACTTGGTGGTGTTGCCGAGCTCGGTGACGCCGCGCAGGTTCACCTGGATCCAGGTGCCGCCGGGGGTGTCGGCGTTCCACGACGGGATCGCCTCGGTGGCGGCGAACGACAGCGGGACGCTGGGGGAGGTCCAGCGGGCGTACTCGTACCGCTTGCTGGAGCCGTCGCCGAACGGGTCGGTGTAGTCGAACGTACCGACCGTGGAGCCGATGCCGAGCGCGCCGCCGCTCGCGGTGGTGCCCTGGCCGTTGCCGGTGGCGAACTCGGCGTCGGTGGTCCAGTCGGTGTAGAGGACTTCGCGGGCGCCGGTGGCCTTCTTCGCGTCGGTGGTGGCGCCGGCGCTCGCCGCGGTCGCCATCAGGGCGGCGGCGCCGATGACCGCCACCACCGCCCGGGCCAGATATCTGGTCGATGCCATGGAGGGTGCCTCCGAGTGTCTGGGGTGGTGCGCCGGACGTTAGGCCCGCCGCACGGCGGCGTCAAGACTTGCCCACTTTTGCCGGACGCCTGGAGTTTTCTTACCAGTACGCTCGGCGCTTCGCCACCCGCCGCACGGCTCGACCTGTCGGAGCGCTACGTGATGCTGCCCGCGATCGCCTCGGTACGCGCGGCGACGAACTTGTCGAAGCGCTCCAGCGCCACCCCGAGCAGGCTGTCGATCGAGAAGCCCACGAACACCAGGTAGAGGTTGTCGATCTTGCCGGTGGCCAGGATCACCCCGTACGCCATGGCGGGGATCGCGAAGGCGTACAGCATCAGGTACATCTCGTTGATGTGCACCCACACGGTGAAGTTGCCGATCGCGGTGAACCGCTGATCCGGCTCGGCGTTGGCACGGCGCTGCTGCTTCAGCGCGGCGATCAGCACGTGCAGCACGGCTCCGGCGTACGCCGCCAGGATCCCGATCAGGTACGTGGTGCTGGTGGCGCCCTTCGGGTTCTTCGCCTCGAACAGCTTGACCAGATCGACCGCGTACACCGCGCTGACCAGCGCCAATGCCACCACCGCGAGCACCAGGACCCAGCTGAGCAGGCGGCGGATCCGGTGGCCGGAGGCGCGGATGATCACCCCGCTGGCGACGTCGACCACGCCCATCACGCTGCGCGGATGGCTGGTCATCCAGCGCAGGATCAACGTACGGGCGTCCTTGCTCGTGATCTCGTGGGCGAACTCGTCGTGGAAGTTCAGGGTGGCGCCGACCCGTACCGACTGCAGGTTCTCGTTGGCGCGCTCGGGCACCGTGAGGTAGCCGATCTCCAGGATGCACCGGTCGATGTCCCCGCGTACCGCGCCGAGTGAGGCCGGAGCGGTCTTCCAGGCCCGCTTCACATCACCCCACAGGTTGTCGATGCGGGTCACCTTGTCGGAGTAGCTCCCGGCGACGCGGTCGTTCTGCGCCACCAGCTCCGCGATCTTCACCAGCCGGCGGTCGATCTCCTTCGCCTCGCGCGCCACCATCGGGGTGAGGTCGTCCCAGAGCGCCGTGCGCTCCACCTCGCCGGCGGCGGCGTACCGCGCCAGGGCGGCGTCGATGCGTACCAGCTCCTCCCGGATCTCGCGCAGGGTGGAGCGCAGCCGGCGTGCGGCGGCTTTGTCAGCGGGGCTCGGTGCGGTCTCGGCCATGGACTGATGGTCGCGGATCGGTGGCGACCGCTGCGACCCTGCGTCGCCGGGATGACTCAAATTCGCCTGACGTACGCCGTGCCGCCGGACTAGCCTGCCCGCATGGTTTCCGCCGTACGACACGTGACCTTCGACGCGGCCGACCCGTACCGGATGGCGGCCTGGTGGGCCGAGGTCATCGGCTACCGGACGGACCCCGACGATCTTCCGGAGCACACCGAGCACCTGATCCTGCCGCCCGACGGCGCCGGCCCGGGGCTGCTGTTCTGCGCGGTGCCGGACGCCAAGACCGTGAAGAACCGGGTCCACCTCGACCTGCAACCGCAGGACCGCAGCCGCGACGAAGAGGTGGAGCGGGTGCTCGCCCTCGGCGGCACGCTGGTGGCCGACCACCGCAAGCCGGACGGCACCGGCTGGGCGGTGCTCGCCGACCCCGAAGGCAACGAGTTCTGCGTCGAGCGCAGCGCCGCCGAACGCGGTTAGAACCTCATTCCGGGGGTACGGCCAGCGCCTTGGCCAGCGGGCCGGCGGTGAGCGTGATCTGCCACTGTCGGGCGCCGTAGCCGGCGAGCTCGTCGGCCACGGCGTCTTCGGTCAGCGACTCGGGCGGCGTCCAGGCGAGGCGGCGAACCGAGTCGGGGAGGATCAGGTTCTCCGGCGGGACGGCGTACTCCTCGGAAAGGGTGTTGACGGCGGTACGGCAGCGGGCCAGCCGGGCCGCCGCGGCGGGGTCGCGCTCGGCCCAGCGGTGCGGTGGCGGGGGTCCGTCGCTCGGCACGGTCGCGCTCGGCAGCCCGGAGTCCGGCAGCAGCCGGGCGTCGGTGAGCGCGCGCAGCCAGACGTTGGCGAGCTTGCGGGTGGCGCGACCGCCGAAGCCGGGGAGCGCGGTGAGCGCGGCGGCGTCCGCCGGGTCGGCCTGCGCGGCGGCCATGATCGCGGCGTCCGGCAGGATCCGCCCCGGCGCCACGTCCCGCTTGCGGGCGATGTCGTCGCGGGTCTGCCACAGCGCGCGCACCCGGGCCAGGGCGCGTACCCCCCGAGCCTTGTGGATCCCGGAGGTACGCCGCCACGGGTCCGTACGGGGCTTCGGCCCGGGTGCGGTGAGCAGCGCCGCGAACTCCTCCTGCGCCCAGCCCAGCTTCCCCTGGCGCTCCAGCTCGGTGCCGAGCGCGTACCGCAGCTCGATCAGCAGCTCCACGTCGAGCGCGGCGTACGTCAGCCACGACGCCGGCAACGGCCGGTTGCTCCAGTCCGCGGCGGAGTGGTGCTTCTCCAGGGTGTAGCCCAGCAGCCGTTCGGTGAGCGCGGCGAGACCGACCCGCTCGAAGCCGGCCAGCCGGGCGCCCAGCTCGGTGTCGAACAGCTGCGTGGGCCGCATCCCCACGTCGGTCAGGCACGGCAGGTCCTGGCTGGCGGCGTGCAGCACCCACTCGGTGTCCTGCAGCGCCCGGCCCATCGGCTGGAGGTCGTCGAACGCGATCGGGTCGACCAGGAACGTCCCGGCCCCGGCGCGCCGCAGCTGGATCAGGTACGCCCGGTGGCTGTACCGGTAGCCGGAGGCGCGCTCCGCGTCCACCGCGAGCGGCCCGGTGCCCGACACCAGGCGCTTGGTGGCGTGCTCCAGCGCGTCGGTGGTCTCGATCGGCGCGGGCGTGCCCTCCCGGGGCGCGGTCAACAGCACCGACGGCTGTGCAGCATCCGCATCATGGGGATATGTGCCGTGCTGGGCGGCACGTACGGGTTTGTCCGGCCCGCTCCGGTTCGCCGGCGGTTGCTGTGTCACCCGCCCACCGTACGGGCGGATGGTGCGTCATGGGTGACCGCCCCGGCACCCAGTGGCGTCGCGCGTGTCGTACCGTACGCCGCGTACTGGCATCTTGCCGGCGGCTGTGGCATCTTCCCGCGGTACGGGTGGCGAGCGGCACGGGGAGGACGCGGTACATGACGGGCAGCGGGGACCGGTGGCGGACGGTACGGCGGTTCATCGAGTCGCCCCGCGCGGGGTACGCCTGGCTCGGGTTGTCGCTGCTGCTCGGCGTACTGGTGGTGGTGCAGGGGTTCGACCTGTGGGCGCTGCGGGACCGTACGGACCGGCTGGCCGCCGAGGCGGCGGCGGACGAGCGGGCGTACCAGCGGCGGCTGGAGCAGCTCGAGGACCGTACCGACGCGCTGGCGGACCGGGTGGGGCGCAGCCTGGACCCGGCGGCGGTGGCGAAGCACGTGGTGCCCAGCGTGTTCCGGGTGCACGCCGACCGCTCCAGCGGTACGGCGTTCGCCGTCGCCCGGGCGCCCGGCGGTGGCACGTACCTGCTGACCAACCACCACGTGGTCGACCAGCTCCGCGGCCGGACCGTACGGCTCACCCGCGAGGGCCAGAGCCTGCAGGCGACCGTGGTGAAGTCCGTGCCGGGGGTCGACGTCACCGTGCTGATGACCACCGCGTCGATCCCGCCGCTGGCCACCGCCGTGGCACCCCCGGTACGCGGAGAGCCGGTGGTCGTGGTGGGCGCACCGGTGGGTTTGGAGGACACCGTGACCTCCGGTGTGGTCAGTAGGATCAGGCCGGTAGCGGGTCGGCGGCAGGAGTACATTCAGTTCGACGCGGCGATCAATCCGGGCAACTCCGGTGGACCGGTGCTGAACGCGCGAGGCAGAGTTGTGGGCATCGCCACCGCCAAGGTGATGGGCGCCGAGGGCATCGGATTCGCCTTGCCGATCGGGGTCGCTTGCGATTCCTTTGACTTCATTTGCTGAGCTGGAGACAACAACGCCATTGCGGTGGAGTGCGCGGTGGCAATGAGCAGGAGGCGAGGACCATGGGTCATCCCGGGTACGGGCAGGGCGGATACCAGCCGGAGCAGCCGCAGCAACCGCCGGCGCAAGGGGGTTGGGGTGAGCCCGCGGCGCAGCCGCCTGCCCAGCCGGCGCAGCCGGGCTGGGGTGACACCCAGGCACAGCCGCAGCAGCCGCAGCAGCCGACCAGCGGCTCCGGCTTCGGTGGGCAGCAGCCGACCAGCGGCTCCGGGTACGGTGCGCCGGCACCCGGCAGCCCCGAGTTCGGGCCGAGCCAGCCCGCGCCCCCGGAGTACGGGGCCACACCCGCCGGGCCCGAGTACGGCGCCGCCCCGGCGTTCGGCAGCACGCAGCCGACGCACACCATGCCGATGCCGCAGGTCGGCGACCCGGGCGGCGGCTTCGGCGGACCCCCGGCGCCGCCGGAGAAGAAGAGCCCGTGGATTCCGGTGCTGGCCGGTACGACGGCGCTGTTCTTCCTCGCCGCCGTGGTGCTGGGCGGCTTCCTGTTCTCGGCCCACGGCACCATCGACGATCGCGAGACGACCATCGCGGCGCGGGACAAGACGATCGCGGCGGACAAGAAGAAGATCAAAGAGCTGGGTGACGACCTCAAGGCCACCAAGGACGACCTGGAAGGCGCCGAGGACGAGAAAGACAATCTCGCCGACGACAAAGAGACCATCTCGAAGTGCCTGAAGCTGATCTTCGAGCTGATCGACGCGGTGAACCGCAAGGACAGCAAGACCGCGGATCGAAAATCGCGGGAGTTGCAGACACCCTGTCGCGACGCTCAACGACTGATCAACTGACGTTCCCGGTACGGGCGGCCCACGCGGGTCGCCCGTGCTTTCGGGGACTTCCCGAGCGCGGTTAGTGGGAGCCGAGCCGCGCCACGCCGGGGGGCGGCAGGCCGGCGGTGGAGCCGAGCAGCGTGCACCATGCCCGCAGGTGCGGCGCCAGATCGTCGTCCAACGGGGTCCAGGAGGCCCTGATCTCCAGGTCGGCGGCGGCCGCCGGGCCGGCCAGCTCTCCGAACCGGGTGGACGTGGTCTGGGTGACGGTGCCGCCGATCGCGGCGTACTGGGCGCCGTTGCCGTCCAGGGCGTCGATCAGCCAGCTCCAGCCGACGGCGGGCAGCATCGGGTCGGTCGCCATCTCCGGCTCCACCTCGGCGGTCACGTACGTCACCAGCCGTAGCGTGCCGTTCCAGGCGTCATGGCCCTCGGGGTCGTGCAGCAGGATCAGCCGCCCGGTGGCGACCTCGTCCTCGCCGCGCAGCACCGCGGCGCTCTGCGCGAACGCGTACGGGGCGAGCCGCTTCGGCGGGGAGATCTCCTCGAGCAGGATCTCCTCGCGTGGGCGTACCGCGCGCAGGCCACCGACAGCGCGCGTGAACGCCTCGGGGACCGCGGTCGAGGGCACCATGCGGTGAGCGTAAGCCGGCCCCGGCGGGCAGGTCGGCAGCCACGCCGGGATCGACGCATGCCACGATTGGCGGCGATGACTTCCTCACCTGGCGCCGCTGGCGCGCCCATCGCCGACCCGCCGCTGCTGGTACGTGCCTGCCGCCGCGAGCCGGTGCCGTACCCACCGGTGTGGTTCATGCGGCAGGCCGGGCGGTCGCTGCCGGAGTACCGGGCGCTGCGCGAAGGCGTACCGATGCTGGAAGCGTGCCGCCGTCCGGAGCTGATCACCGAGATCACCCTGCAGCCGGTACGCCGGCACGCGGTGGACGCCGCGATCCTGTTCAGCGACATCGTGGTGCCGCTGCGGGCGGTCGGGCTCGACCTCGACATCGTGCCCGGGGTGGGTCCGGTGATCGCGGATCCGGTGCGCACCCTGGCCGACGTGGAGCGGATCCCACAGCTCGCCGCCGAGCAGGTCGACTACGTCGCCGAGGCGGTGAAGACGCTGGTCAGCGAGCTGAAGGGGACGCCGCTGATCGGCTTCTCCGGCGCGCCGTTCACGCTCGCCAGCTACCTGGTGGAGGGCGGTCCGTCGCGGGACCACGCGCGTACCAAGGCGCTGATGCACGGGGCTCCGGAGCTGTGGCACGCGCTGCTGGACCGGCTCGGCGACATCGCCGCGACCTTCCTGCGGGTGCAGATCGAGGCCGGGGCGCAGGCGGTGCAGCTGTTCGACTCGTGGGCGGGTGCACTGTCGGCGGCGGACTACGCGACGTACGTACGGCCGCACAGCCAGAAGGTGCTCGCCGCGGTGGCCGACACCGGGGTGCCGCGGTTCCACTTCGGGGTCGGCACGGGCGAGCTGCTGCCGCTGATGGCGAGCGCCGGCGCCGACGTGATCGGGGTCGACTGGCGGGTCCCGCTGGACGAGGCCTCGCGCCGGGTCGGCCCGTCGTACGCGGTGCAGGGCAACCTCGATCCGGCGCTGCTGCTGGCCGACTGGCCGGTGGTGGAGCGCGAAGTCCGCCGCGTGCTCGCCGAAGGCGCGAAGACCCCCGGGCACATCTTCAACCTGGGGCACGGGGTGTTGCCGGAGACCGACCCGGACGTGCTGACCCGGGTGGTCGCGCTGGTGCACAGCGCCGCCTGACATGCACGTCGTCGTCATCGGTGCCGGGATCGCGGGGCTCGCCGCGGCCCACGCGCTCGGGGTGGCCGGGATCGACGTCACCGTGGTCGAGGGTGCGAAGCAGATCGGCGGCAAGCTGCGTACCTCCCACGTCGGGGGTGTCGCGGTGGACGAGGGCGCCGAGGCGTTCGTGCTCCGGGCACCGGAAGGAAAGGCGCTCGCCGAGGCGGTCGGGCTGGGCGGTCAGCTCACCACGCCTGCCACCTCGTCGGCTTCCCTGGTGGTACGCGGTGCGCTCCGCCCGCTCCCGGGCGGCACGCTGCTCGGCGTACCGTCCGATCCGGAGCCGATCCGGGGCACCTTCGGCGACGCGGTGGCCGACGCCGTGGCGGCGGAGCCGTCGCGCGGCGGAGCGCCGGTCACCGAGGACGTCTCGGTCGGCGCGCTGGTCCGCGACCGGCTGGGCTCTGCGATCGCCGACGGCCTGGTCGACCCGCTGCTCGGCGGGGTGTACGCCGGCCGCGCCGACCAGCTCTCCCTGCGGGCCACCATGCCCGTGATCGCCGACCGCCTGGCGACCGATCCCTCACTGGTCCGCGCCGCTGGGGGCGCGCTGGCCACGGCCAGCCAGAGTGCCCCGGGCGCGGTGTTCGGGACGCTGCGTTCCGGCATGGGCCTGCTGCCCGAGGCGGTGCTGGCGGCGTCCGGCGCGGCGCTCCGGCTCGGACTGCCGGTACGGGAGCTGCGGCGTACCCCCGGAGGATTTTCCCTGGTGGCAGGGCCGGTGCCGGCTCCCACCGAGCTGCCAGCGGACGGGGTGGTGGTGGCCGTGCCGGCCGCCAAGGCCGCGCCGTTGCTGCGGGAGGTGGCGCCGTGGGCGGCGACCGAGCTGGCCGCGATCGCCTACGCCAGCCTCGCCATCGTCACCCTGGTGTACCCGCCCGGCGCGTCGCTGCCGGCGGGCAGCGGCCTGCTGGTGCCGGCGACCGAGGGCCGCAGCGTGAAGGCGCTGACCTTCTCGTCCCAGAAGTGGGCGCACCTGTCCGGCGCCACGGTGGTACGCGCCTCGATCGGCCGGTACGGCGAGGAGCAGCTGCTGCACCGCGACGACACCGAGCTGGCCGCGATCGCGGCGGCCGACATCGCCGCGCTGACCGGCCTGACCGCGGCACCGGTCGCCACCCGGGTCACCCGCTGGGGCGGCGCGCTCCCGCAGTACGCCGTCGGCCACCCCGACCGGGTACGCCGGATCCGCTCGTCCGTGGCCGAGGTGCCGGGGCTGGCGGTGTGCGGGGCGGCGTACGAGGGGGTGGGGATTCCGGCGTGCATCCGCTCCGGGCAGACCGCGGCGGCGGCGGTGCTGGCGGGCTTGCGAGAATCAGAGGTATGAGCAATCCGAACGCCGCCCGGATCAAGGAAATCAACGACACCGTGCGCTACACGCTGTGGTCTGTGTTCCGCGCCGACTCGCCGCTGCCGGCGATCCGCGAGGGGCTGGTCTCCGAGGCCGGTCAGCTGTTCGAACAGCTCGCCGGCAAGGACGTGGTGGTACGCGGCACGTACGACGTGTCCGGGCTGCGCGCCGACGCCGACCTGATGATCTGGTGGCACTCCGCCAGCTCCGACGCGCTGCAGGACGCGTATGGGCTGTTCCGGCGCAGCGCGCTCGGGCGGCACCTGGCGCCGGTGTGGTCGTCGATGGCGCTGCACCGGCCGGCGGAGTTCAACAAGAGCCACATCCCGGCGTTCCTGGCGGGCGAGGAGCCGAAGGCGTACCTGTGCGTCTACCCGTTCGTCCGCTCGTACGACTGGTATCTGCTGCCCGACGCGGAGCGGCGCGAGCTGCTCGCCGAGCACGGCAAGATGGCGCGCGGCTACCCCGACGTACGGGCCAACACGGTGGCCAGCTTCGCGCTCGGCGACTACGAGTGGCTGCTCGCCTTCGAGGCCGACGAGCTGCACCGCATCGTCGACCTGATGCGGGACCTGCGCGCCTCCCGGGCCCGGCTCCACGTACGCGAAGAGGTGCCGTTCTACACCGGGCGGCGGCGCGAGCTGGCGGAGATCATCGCGGCGCTGCCGTAGCGTCTCCGGCGGTGGCGGGCCGCGCCATCGGGACGTGCGGGATGCCGTCCTCGACGTACTCCGGGCCGGTGGGGGAGTAGCCGTACCGGGCGTAGAAGCCGACCAGGTAGCTCTGTGCGTCGAGCCGGCTCGGACGGTCACCGATCTCGGCGATCGCCCGCGCCATCAGTCCACCTGCGACACCGCGTCCCCGGCCCGCGGCCGCCGTGCACACCCGCCCGATCCGCGCTGTGCCGTCCGGGTCCTGGAGCACCCGCAGATACCCGAGCAGCTCGCCGTCCGACGCCGCCCACACGTGCCATGCCGTGGGCTCGGTGTCGCGGCCGTCCAGCTCCGGGTACGGGCACTCCTGCTCGACCACGAAGATGTCCACCCGTAGCTTGAGCAGCGCGTACAGGGTGGTGGGGTCGAGCTCGCCGAACCGGGCCGCGTGGATCTGGATGTCGGTCACGTACCGATTCTGCATCGGCGCGATCGGCGATCCGTGGCAAGGTGGGCCGATGGACGCTGACGAGACCTGGGACGGGGTCGAGCTGACCAACCTCGACCAGCCGCTGTTCGACGGCGCCGAGGCCACCAAGCGCGATCTGGTCGACTACCTGGACGCGGTACGCGACCGGATCCTGCCGGAGCTGACCGGACGCCCCTTGTCGGTGATCCGGGTACGTCCGGGCCAGCCGCCGTTCATGCAGAAGAACCTCCCGAAGTACACCCCCGAGTGGGTGCCCCGGGTCGCGGTGTGGGCGGAGAGCTCGAAACGCGAGGTGGCGTACGGGCTCTGCGAAGACCGCCGTACGTTGCTCTGGTTCGGCAACCAGCGCGCGGTGGAGTACCACCCGACGCTGATCCGCGACGGCCGCCAGACCCACCTGATCCTCGACCTCGATCCGCCGGCCGGCTCCGGAGGCTTCGGCCAGGCGGTCGCCGCCGCCCGGCTGGTACGCCAGGCGATGGCCGAGGTCGGGCTGGACGCCGTGGTGAAGACCAGCGGGGCGAAGGGCGTACACGTGTTCGCGCCGCTCGCCGAGCACCCGATCGAGGACGTGGCGGCCGCGACCCGGGCGATCGCCGTACGCGCCGAGCGGATCGATCCGGCGCTGGCGACCACGGCGTACGTCAAGGAGGAGCGGGGCGGGAAGGTGTTTCTGGACTCCACCCGGGCCGGCGGCGCGACGGTGGTGGCGGCGTACAGCCCCCGGGTACGCCCCGGCACGCCGGTGTCGTTCCCGGTGCCGTGGGACGAGCTGGACGCGGTGACGCCGCGCGACTTCACGCTGCGTACCGCCGCGTCACTGCTCGCCGACACCGACCCGTGGGCGGAGCGGATGCCCGCGCCCGCCGCGCCGCCCCGTAGCCGCGCCTGCTCGCTGTGCACGTACCCCCGCGTGATCTTGGGGTTTGGGTTGCTGCGGACCGCTATCGGGCTGCCAAAACCCCAAGATCACCGTTACGTCAGCGCGGGTGGGCGCCGACCGCGTCCCGCAGCTCCTTGCCGTGCTCCACGCCGCTTTCCCGGGCGCAGTGCGCACAGCAGAAGAACCGGCCGTCGGCTTCCACGCCGTGACCCACGATGCGGCACTGGCAGTGTTCGCAGACCGGCGCGAGCTTGTGGATCGCGCACTCGAACGAGTCGAACGTGTGGCTCTCGCCGCCGACCGTACGGACCTCGAACGCCATCCAGTAGTCGTTGCCACAGACTTCACAGACCGCCATGATTCCCCCCTCGAGAAACGGCGTCATCCGGTGTCGAGCCTGCTCCTGCCGGCCGGACCCGGCAACCGGAACCGGGATTCTGGTCACACTGCGTTGCCGTCGCGACGGGGAGCCGTACTGTCCGAGGGGTGCCCCTCGATCGACTCTTCCGCGCCGTACCGCCGCCCGCGCTGGTGCTCGGCGGGGTGCTCAGCGTGCAGGTGGGCGCGGCGCTGGCCAAGCAGCTGTTCGCGCAGACCGGCCCGGTCGGGGTGGTCACACTGCGGCTGGTGTTCGCGGGGCTGCTGCTGCTCGCCTGGTGGCGCCCGAAGCTGAAGCTGAGCCTGCGTACGGTCGGCGTGGTGGTCGCGTTCGGCACCGTGCTCGGCGTGATGAACGTCAGCTTCTACCTCTCGATCGAACGGATCCCGCTGGGGATGGCGGTCACCATCGAGTTCCTCGGTCCGCTGCTGGTGGCGGTCGGTGGCTCCCGCCGGTGGTACGACGCGGTGTGGGCGCTGCTCGCCGGCGGCGGCGTACTGCTGCTGACCGAGGCGGGTGGCCGGGTGGACCCGGTCGGGCTGCTGCTGGCGGCGGTCGCGGGCGCCTGCTGGGGCGGCTACATCCTGCTCGGCGCCCGGCTCGGTGAGCACACCGTTGGCGGCAGCGGGCTAGCACTGGCCACGGTGTGGGCGGCGCTGCTGGTCGCGCCGTTCGGAGTCGCCTCCTCCGGTACGGAGCTGCTGGACGCGAAGCTGCTGCTGGTCGGCATCGGTGTGGCGGTGCTGTCGTCGGTGGTGCCGTACTCCCTGGAGATCGAGGCGCTGCGGCGGATGCCGGCGGGGGTGTTCGGGGTGCTGATGAGCCTGGAGCCGGCGGTCGCCGCGCTGGCCGGGCTGGTGGTGCTGGGCGAGCTGCTGTCGCTCACCCAGTGGCTCGCCGTCGGGTGCGTGGTGGTCGCGTCGGTCGGCGCCACCCGTACCGCCCGATATCAGCCGCGTGACGCCTGACCTGCGGTAACGGTTCGGGATCGCTCTCTTGTACCGGAGGTACGGCGGTCCCTACCGTGAGACATGGACACGGGGCAGGTGGCGGTGGTCATCCCCGCCAAGGACGAAGAAGACCGGATCGCCGCCACGGTACGCGCGGCGCGCAGCCTTCCGGCGGTGGACGTCGTGGTGGTGGTCAGCGACGGCTCGTCCGACCACACCGCGCAGTACGCCCACGAGTCGGGCGCGGTCACGGTGCAGGTGCCGTACAACCGGGGGAAGGCGTCGGCGATGGTCGCCGGGGCGGACGCGGTGCACGTACTCGACGAGGCCGAGCACCGGGTGATCCCGCGGCACCTGCTGTTCCTCGACGCCGATCTGGGAGAGTCCGCGGCGGACGCGGCGCCGTTGATCGATCCGGTGCTGCGGGGCCAGACCGACATGACGATCGCGGTGTTCCCGCGTACCGCCCGCGGCGGCGGCCACGGGTTGGCCACCCGGTTGGCGCGGCACGCGATCCTCGAGTTCACCGGCTGGGCGCCGCGGCAGCCGCTGTCCGGGCAGCGCTGCCTGACCCGGGCTGCGTTCGACGCGGGGCGGCCACTGGCGGCGGGCTTCGGGGTGGAGACCGGGCTGACCGTCGACCTGCTGCGCGCCGGCTTCCGCGCGATGGAGATCCCGGTGCCGCTGCGCCACCGGGTGACCGGCAAGGATCTGCGTTCCCAGCTGCACCGGGCGCGGCAGTTCCGGGACATCGCGCGGGCGATCGCCACCCGTACCCTCCCGCTGGACGCGGTCAACACGGTGCGCCGGCTGCGTCACGTCCCGGTCGCCCCCCATCCGCTCTGACCCGCGGGCCCGTCGCGGCCGGCCGGCGCCGGCGAGCTACTCCGTGGCTGGCTCCAGGGTGAGCGAGATCGAGTTGATGCAGTAGCGCTGGTCGGTCGGGGTCTCGTACCCCTCGCCCTCGAACACGTGGCCCAGGTGCGAGTCGCAGGTCGCGCACCGGACCTCGGTGCGCTCCATGCCGAACGTACGGTCGGTGATGTAGCGGACCTTCTCGCCCGCCAGCGGCGAGAAGAACGACGGCCAACCACAGTGCGAGTCGAACTTCGTGTCGCTGGAGAACAGCTCGGTGCCGCACGCCCGGCACCGGTACACGCCCCGGGTCTTGGTGTCGGTGTACTCGCCGGTGAACGCCGGCTCGGTGCCCGCCTCCCGGAGCACGTGGTACTCCTGCGGGGAGAGTCGGGCGCGCCACTCGTCATCGGTTCTCGATACCTCGGCCATGGCTCCACGGTAGCCGGGCGTACCGCCGCCAGGTCACGCCTCGGCAACACGCCTGGTGCTGGCAATCGGAGTCTTCAGCGCGTCCCGCCACCGGCGTGAGACGATCGGCGCACAGCGAACCGCCGGGACGCGAGGGGGCGTCGAGGCACTGTCTGACCGGTGGTCCGCTGTCGGGAGGGGCGATGCCGAACGGCAGGCGACTGGCCAGCTACCGGCCGACGGTGCGGCAGGTGCTGGGCCGTACCGTGCTGGTCGGCGTCGGGGTCTCCGTGGCCGCACTGGCCCTGGTGATCGCGGTGGCGTGGTCGGGTTCCCGCTCTCCCTTGATCTATCTCGTGTTCCTTCCGCTGGCGGCGATCGGCGGCTTCGTGGTGCTCTCCGAGGTGGGCCGCCACGGCGGCGTCGACGCCACCGAGGAAGGGCTGGTACGCGTCACCGCCCGTGCCGCCGGCAGCCGGTTCGTGGCGTGGCGGCAGATCGTCGACATCCGTACCGAGCGCAGGGGCATGCGTACCGTGATCGTGATCGTGCTCGCCGGCGGCGCGCAGTGGCGGCTGCGCGCCCCGTACGACGGGAAATGGTTCAACCACGACCCCGACTTCGAGCCGAAGCTGTTCAACCTGCGCAACCTGTGGGAGACGTACCGGACCCGGGACGCCGAACGGCGGCGCTAGCGGGATCCCGCCAATCTGTCTCACTGACCGTCTAGGGTCGCGCTATGGCAGAAGCGGTGGAGTACGAGGTCGGCGGCCGTACCGTCCGGGTGTCCAACCCGGACAAGATCTACTTCCCGCAGCGGGGTTTCACCAAGCGCGACGTGGTGGACTACTACCTCGCGGTCGGGGACGGCATCCTGCGGGCGCTGCGGCACCGCCCCACCACTCTGGAGCGCTGGCCGGGCGGGGTGATCGAGGGCGCCAAGCTGTCCACCCGAGGCGACAACCGGGGCGACGCCTTCTACCAGAAGCGGGTCCCCAAGCATGCGCCCGACTGGGTGGAGACCGCCCGGATCACGTTCCCGAGCGGGCGTACCGCCGACGAGATCTGCCCCGGTGAGCTCGCGGTGGTGGCGTGGTGCGCCAACCTGGGCACCGTCACCTTCCACCCCTGGCCGGTACGCCGCGAGGAGGTCGACCACCCCGACGAGCTGCGGATCGACTTCGACCCGCAGCCCGGCACCGACTTCCGGGACGCCGCCGAAGCCGCCGCCGAGCTGCGCGCCCTGTACGAGGAGCTCGGCATGATCGGCTACCCGAAGACCTCCGGCGGCCGCGGCGCCCACGTCTACCTCCGGATCCGTCCGGAGTGGACATTCGTACAGGTACGCCGCGCCGCGATCGCCGTCGGCCGGGAGCTGGAACGCCGCAGCCCCGACAAGATCACCACCTCCTGGTGGAAGGAGGAGCGCGGCGTCAAGGTCTTCATCGACTACAACCAGATGGCCCGGGACCGTACGATCGCGTGCGCCTACTCGCTGCGCCCGACCGCGCGCGCCACGGTGTCGACCCCGGTCACCTGGGACGAGCTGTCCACTGTGGAGCCCAACGACTTCGACCTGGGTACGGTGCCCGCCCGGATGAAGCAGCTTGCCGCCGACCCGCACGCGGCGATCGACGACGTGGCGTACTCGCTCGAGCCGTTGCTGGAGATGGCGGCCCGCGACGAGGCCGACGGCAAGGGCGACATGCCGTACCCGCCGGACCACCCGAAGATGCCCGGTGAGCCGATGCGGGTGCAGCCCAGCCGCGCCCGCAACCCCGCCCCGTAAGCCACGCGCCCGCCGCAACCCGCGCCGTAGTCGCGCGCCCGCCGCAACCCGCGCGGTAAGG
>JBOGDF010000075.1:0-17773 GCA_050701635.1 Micromonosporaceae bacterium
GTGTCGGCATGCTCTCGCCCTCCCAAGTGGGAGGCGGTGCGGGGTTAAGGGGTGAGGCGGGTTACGGCGTCGTGCATGTGGGCGGTGAGGAGGCTTACCGCGAGGGGTTCGTCGCCAGCACGGATGGCGTCGACTATGCGTTGGTGTTCGGCGACGCGGTCGGCGAGGCCGCGCTCGGTCTGTTGCAGGGCGGTCAGGCAGAGGCGGGTCTCGATCAGCAGAGTCTGGGCCATGCGTACCAGGCGCTTGCTGCCGGAGGCGGCCACCAGCACCTCGTGGAACTGCAGGTCCGCGTCGGAGAGCGCGTCGCCGTCGGGGGCCGCCGCCATCGCGGCCTGCACCTCGGCGAGCTGTGCGGCGGCGTCCGCGCACCGCTGCGGCGAGGCCAGGATCCGCAGCAGCGCGGCGCGCTCGACCGCCGTACGGGCCAGGTAGACGTCGTCCACGTCCTCGGCGGTCAGCTCGATCACGAACAGCCCGCGGTGCAGCTCGCTGCGCAGCAGCCCCTCCTGGACGAGCCGCTGCATCGCCTCCCGCAGCGGGCCGCGGCTGACCTCGAACCGGGCCGCCAACTCCGCCTCGGTGAGCTGGGTGCCCGGCGCCAGGGCACCGGTCACGATGGCGTGCCGCAGCTGCCGGGCGATGATCCCGGCGGTGGATTCGCGCGCCACGGGCGCGATCTCGTTGATCGTCACGGCACAGCTCCGGTCAGAACTCCTACGGGGGTACGGAAGAGAGCCCCCGCATCTTGCCAAGGCCCCACGATCTCCGCCAACCGCAGACCTTCCCAGATGGTGACCTGGTTGGCGGTGAGCACCGGCTTTCCGAGCCGCTGTTCCAGCGCGGGGACCAGCGCGAACGTACGCATCGCGGTGTCCGGCACCAGGATCGCCTCGGCGTCCGGGTGGTCGTTCGCGGCCACCAGCTCCGTCACCGCCTCCGGTGCGAGCACCCCGACCTCGGCGGCGGTGTGGATGTCGTAACTGGCGAAGTGCACCACCTCGATGCCACCGGCGGCGAGGAAGTCCACGAACCGGGTAGCCACCTCCGCCGGGTAGCTCGCCGCGACCGCCACCCGGGTCACGCCCAGTGCCCGGGCGGCGTTCACGAAGGCGAACGACGTACTGGACGCCGGTACGCCGGCGGCCGCCTCAAGCTGCGCCGCCTGCTCACGAGCGCCTTCCCAGCCGTACACAAAGGAGCCACTGGTGCATGCCCAGACCACCGCGCCGGTCGCGTGCCGCCGCAACTCGGCTGCCCCGGAAGCCAGCCGCGACGCGCTGCCCAGGTCGAGCAGCTCGGCGACGGCGTGCAGGTCCGTGCCGTACGTGTGCGCGACCACGAACGGGACCCCGAGCACGCCGGACGCCAGCGGATAGTCATCCTCGGCGGCGTGTCCTGGGTACAGGAATCCGACGGTGGTCATACGGGGACACCTCCAGGCATGTCGGTGAGCCAGCGTCCGGGGCCGACCACCGGCAGCTGCATCCGGCGCAGGCAGGCCCACATGGTGAGCTGGTTGGCGGTCAGTACGGGCTTGCCGAGCTGCTCTTCCAGCGGCGCGATCAGGTCGTACGTCGGCAGGTTGGTGCAGCTGACGAAGATGGCTTCGGCGTCCGGTCGGTCGACCCGGTGGATGTGTTCGGCGATGGTCCGGTACGACACCCGCCAGATCCCGCCGCCCAGCCCGAGATGGTCGCTGGCGACCGTGGCCACGCCCAGCTCGCCGAGGAACTCCCGCAGCCGTGCCGTGAGGTCGGCGTAGTACGGCGTGAGCACCGCGAGCTTGCCGATCCCGAGGTGGGACAGCACTTCGGCCAGCGCTCCCGAGGTGGTGACCGCGTCCGGGGCGCCGGCATCGGTGATCACCTTGCGCAGCCCGTGTTCGGCGGCGACGCCGTTGACGAAACTGCCCGACGTACACAGGTAAGCCACGACCTCGGGCTCGATGTGCAGGACATCCCGGGTGGCCGCGGCGACGTGCTTGCTCTGGCTCACCAGCTCGGCCATCTCGAGGCTCACCGGCACCGGCTCGTACGGGGTGCGCGCCAGGTGCAGCGACACCTCCATCGGCACCCACCGCCAGAGCTCGCGCTCCAGCGCCATGTCGAATGGAGCGATCACCCCGATGCCGCGCTGGGCCAGCGGGCCCTCGAACGACGTGAAGTCCAATCCTCACCCCCCGGGGGACAATGCAGACGCTGTTAGGGAAGCCCCGGGGCAGATCCTCGGATTGTTGACAACCATACGAGCGACTCTACGATCGGTCCATAGGCGAAATGGGTATGTTCCGAACCTGACCCGAGCTGGAAACGAGGACCGCATGGCTCAGACCGGTGCGCCGGTGCTTGCGGTCCTGGGTGCGGAGTCGCCGCCGGACTTCGCCACCATCGAAGACCAGGCGGTGGTACGCCGCTGCGACGACGCCTCGCTTGCCGCCGCGCTGACCGGGGCCGACGCGCTGTTCGTGTGGGACTTCACCTCCCGGGCGGTCCCGGCGGCCTGGGCGGACGCCGAGGTCAGCCGGCTGCGCTGGGTGCACATCGCCAGCGCCGGAGTGGACACTCTGATGTTCGACGCGCTGCGGCGCTCCGACGTGACGCTGACCAACTCGCGCGGCGTCTTCGACGGCGCGATCGCCGAGTACGTTCTCGGGCTGGTGCTGCTGTTCGCCAAGGACGTCACCACCACCATCGACCACCAGAGAGCTACCCGATGGGCGCACCGGGAAACCGAGCGGCTCGCCGGGCGTACCGCCCTGGTGGTGGGGACCGGGCCGATCGGGCGGGCGATCGCGCGGCTGCTGCGCGCCGCCGGGATGCGGGTGGCGGGCGTCGGGCGTACCGCCAGGTCAGACCCTGATTTCGGCCAGGTGTACGCCGCCGCCGACCTGCACGCCGCGCTCGGCACCGCCGACTACGTGATCTGCGCGGCGCCGCTCACCGACGCCACCCGGGGCATGTTCGACGCGGCGGCGTACGCGGCGATGCGGCGTACCGCCCGGTTCGTCAACGTGGGCCGGGGCGGGCACGTGGTGACCGCCGACCTGGAGGCGGCGCTGGCCGGCGGGCAGATCGCCGGCGCCGCGTTGGACGTCTTCGACACCGAGCCGCTGCCGGCGGAGTCACCGCTATGGTCGATGTCTAATGTGGTGGTGTCCCCACATATGTCCGGGGACTTCATCGGTTGGAAGTCGGCGCTGGTCGAGGTGTTCCGCGACAACTTCGACCGGTGGATCGCGGGCCGGCCGCTGTGCAACGTGGTAGACAAGCGCCTCGGGTACGTCCCGGCCGCTGACGGTGCGGCATCCGCGGTCGACAACGGCGGTCGGGATGGCTGAGGGGGAGGCGATGGACGTCGACGAGAGCGGCGTGATGACCGCGACGGAGCTGGTGGCGGCGTACTCGGCGGGCGAACTGTCCCCGGTGCAGGCCACCACGGAGGCGCTACGCCGCATCGAGCAGTACGACGGCGAGACCAACGCGTACTGCCTGGTCGACGCCGGCGCGGCGCTGGCGCAGGCCAAGGAGTCGGAGGAACGCTGGCGCGCCGGCAACCCGGTCGGGCTGCTGGACGGCGTACCCACCTCGATCAAGGACATGTTCCTCGCCACCGGCTGGCCCACGCTCCGCGGGTCGGCCGCAATCGACCGCGAGCAGCCGTGGGACGTGGACGCTCCGGTCACCGCGCGGCTGCGCGAGCACGGCGCGGTGCTGCTCGGCAAGACCACCACGCCGGAGCTGGGCTGGAAGGCGGTCACCGACAGCCCGTTGACCGGCATCACCCGCAACCCCTGGCGCCGGGAGCTCACCCCCGGTGGGTCCTCCGGCGGCAGCGCGGCCGCGGTGGCCGCCGGGATGGGCGCGCTGTCGGTCGGTACGGACGGCGGCGGCTCGATCCGGATCCCGGCCTCGTTCTGCGGCATCGTCGGCTTCAAGCCCACGTACGGCCGGATCCCGCTCTACCCCGCCAGCCCGTTCGGGGCGCTCGCGCACGCCGGGCCGATGACCCGGTCGGTGGACGATGTCGGGCTGATGCTGGACGTACTGTCGCTGCCGGATCCCCGCGACCCCACCGCGCTGCCGGCGCCGTGGGGCTCGTACCGGGACGCGGTACGCCGTGACGCCCGCGGCGCACGGGCCGCGTTCAGCCCGACCCTCGGGTACGTCGACGTCGACCCCGACGTGGCCGAGGTGGTCGCCGGCGCCGTCCGCGCCCTCACCGACGCCGGGGTGTACGTGGAGCAGACCGACCCCGGGTTCCGGGACCCGGTCGACGCCTTCAACGTGCTCTGGTATGCCGGCGCCGCCCGCTGGCTCGACAAGTTCCCGGAAGGCTCCGAGTCGAAGCTCGACCCCGGGCTGGCCGAGGTGTGGCGGCGCGGCAAGCGGTACTCCGCCAGCGACTACCTCGCCGCGCAGGACGAGCGGCTCGCGCTCGGCATCCACATGGGCGCCTTCCACCAGCGGTACGACGTCCTGATCACGCCCACGGTGCCTGTGGCGGCCTTCGAGGCCGGGCACGACGTACCGCCCGACAGCGAGTTCACCGACTGGCCGCAGTGGACGCCGTTCACGTACCCGTTCAACCTGACCCAGCAGCCGGCGGCGTCCATACCGGCCGGGATGACCCCCGACGGCCGCCCCGTCGGGCTCCAGGTGGTCGGCCCGCGCCACTCCGACGACCTCGTGCTCGCCGTCTGCCGCCTGCTGGAAGCCGCCCTGCCCTGGCCGCTCACCGCCCCCTGAGGTCGGTCTCTGCGCCCGTGGCGTACCCCACAACCGCGGGGCTTTAGGACCGAACCTGTCCTGAGCATTTCATAGCCTCGGGGCTATGAAGAACAGCTCCTCAACGGCGTTCCATCGCCTGCTTTCGCTCATCGTTGTCGCGACCGCGCTGGTGGGCGCGGTCGCCGCCGGGCCCGTCACCGCCTCCGAGGCCCCGGCCGCGAAGTCGACCGCCTGGGCCGGCGCCTGGGGCGCCGCCGAACAACCACCCACCGGCCCGTCGTTCCAGGGCCCCAACTGGTCCGAGCTGGGCTTTGCCAACCACTCGATACGCCAGGTGGTACGGGTCAGCGCCGGCGGGTCGCAGCTCCGGATCCGGCTGTCCAATGTGTACGGTGAGCGTCCCCTGCAGCTCACCGGCGCGACGATCGGGGCGGCCGGCGAGGGCGCCGCGGTGATCCCGTCGACCATTCAGCGGCTCACCTTCTCCGGGCGGGCCCACGGCGTAGCGCCCGCCGGCGAGATGCTGGTCAGCGACCCGGTGTCGCTCACCACGGCTCCGTTGCAGCGGTTGAGTGTCACGCTGTACGTCGCCCAGCCGACCGGCCCGGCGACCTTCCACGAGGCGGCATCGGCCACGGCGTACCGGGCGGTCGGAGACCACCGGAGCAACACCGACGGCACCCCGTACCTGGAGACCTCGCACTCCTGGTACTACCTGAACGGGGTGGAGGTGAGCGGCCGGCAGGCGCCCCGGGACACCGTGGTGGCGTTCGGCGACTCGATCACCGACGGTGTCAGCTCCACTCCCGACGCCGACAACCGGTACCCGGACGAGCTGGCCGAGCGGCTGGTCGCCGCGGACCGCCCGATGGGCGTGGTGAACGCCGGGATCAGCGGCAACCGGGTGCTGAACGACTCGCCCTGCTTCGGGGAGAAGGCCACCGCGCGGTTCAATCGGGACGTGCTGGCGCGGCCGGGCGTACGCAGCGTGATCGTGCTGGAGGGGATCAATGACATCCAGGCCCACATGGCGCCGTTCCTCACCTGCTTCGCGCCGCACGACGAGGTCACCGCGGCGCAGCTGATCGCCGGGCACCGGGCGCTGATCCGGGCGGCGCACGCCCGGGGAGTGCGGATCATCGGGGCGACGATCACGCCGTACCAGGGCTCGTGGTTCTACACTGACCAGGGCGAGGCGGTACGCGACACCGTCAACCACTGGATCCGTACCAGCGGCGAGTACGACGCGGTGGTCGATCTGGATCGCGTACTGGCGGATCCGGAGAACCCGGACCAGCTTCGGCCGGCGTACGACGCGGGAGACAAGCTGCACCCCAACGACGCGGGACTGCACGCGATGGCCGAGGCGGTCGACCTCGACAGCCTGTAGTTGATCTGATGGCGGCCCCCGCTTCGGCGGGGGCCGTGGTCGTTGACGCTGCCGGCGGGGCTCGCAGGATGTCGCACGCTCACCCCGGTACCTATTGACAACATTCTTTACTTAATCCACTCTTTCGTGAGAGCGCTCTCAGAACCATCCCCGACACCGCACCCCTGAGGACTTCTGATGAGACTCCCTGCGCTCACGATCGCGGCGGTCAGCGCCGTACTCATCCTGACGCCGGTCCCTGCCCTCTCCGCGGACACGCCCCGGACCGCCCCGGCCCGGGACGCGGCTCCAGCTCCGGCCACGGCGCCAGCTCCGGCGACCGCCCCGGACGGCGGCGACGCCCAGCTCGACGCGTTGCAGCGCGACCTCGGGCTCACTGCGGCCGAAGCCCGGATACGCGTGGCCCACGAGGCGGCCGCGCCGTACGTGGCCGAGCGGCTCCGCCACCAGCTCGGTGACCGCTTCGGCGGCGCCTGGTACGACGCCGACCGCAACCGGCTGGCGGTCGGCATCACCAGCCCCGCCGACGCCTCCCGGGTACGGGCGGCGGGCGCCGCGCCGGTACGCGTGACCCGTACCCAGCGGGACCTGGACACGGTCAAGGCGACGCTCGACCGCTCACTCCGGGGCCACGACCTCCACGACCTCCACGGCTGGTACGTGGACATACCACGGAACCAGGTCGCGGTCGTCGCCTCCCGGCGCCCAGTGGCCGAGGCCGCCGTAGCGACCAGCGGCGTCGACCTGACCGCCGTACGGATCGTGACCAGCCGCCACACCCCGAGCGTGGTGTACGACATCCGAGGCGGCGACCAGTACGGCATCAACAACCGGGCGCTCTGCTCGGTGGGCTTCTCGGTCGCGGGCGGCTTCGTCACCGCGGGCCACTGCGGTGGCGCCGGCAGCTTCACCACCGGCTACAACGGGGTCGCCCAGGGCACCGTGCAAGGCGCCTCGTTCCCCAACAACGACTACGGCTGGGTACGCGTCAACGCGGACTGGACGACGCGACCCTGGGTCAACAACTACTCCGGCGGCAACGCCGGGGTGGCCGGCTCCCGCGAGGCCGCGATCGGTAGCTCGGTGTGCCGCTCCGGGCGTACCACCGGGTGGCGGTGCGGCACGATCCAGGCGAAGAACGTCACCGTGAACTACGGCAACGGCGCGTACGTCTACGGCCTCACCCAGACCAGCGCGTGCGCCGAGCCGGGCGACTCGGGGGGCTCGTACCTCAGCGGCGACCAGGCGCAGGGCGTCACCTCCGGCGCGGCCGGCAACTGCGGCAACGGCGGTCACACCTTCTTCCAGCCGGTCAACGAGATCCTCAGCGTGTACGGCCTGAGCCTCACCACCACCGGCGGTGGCACCAGCCGGATCATCAGCCAGCACTCCGGCAAGTGCATCGATGTGCCGTACTCCAACGGGGCCGACGGTCAGTACCTGTGGATCTGGAGCTGCAACGGCACCGCCGCGCAGAGCTGGACCTTCCCCGGCGACGGTACGATCCGCGCGTTCGGGCTGTGCATGGACGTCGCCTGGGGTTCGATCAACAACGGCGCGGTGATCCAACTCGCCCGCTGCAGCGGCAACCCGGCGCAGCAGTTCGTGCTCAGCGGCGCCGGCGACCTGGTGAACCCGCAGGCCAACAAGTGCGTCGACGTGAACGGCTGGGGCACCGCCGACGGCACCCGGCTACAGCTGTGGGAGTGCCACGGCGGCGCTAACCAGAAGTGGCGCCGCGGCTGAGTCTTTCGGATCGGGTTGTGGCCGTTCTGCTGTCTCCTCGTCCCGTGAGACAGCAGAACGGCCACAAACCTCGCGACACCGGGCCAGCGTGCCCGTCGAGAACGCCGGCGGCGGCGGTCAGGAGTCGAGCAGCAGCTCGACCTTCTGGAACTCCTTGAGGTCGGAGTAGCCGCACTTGGCCATCGCGCGGCGCAGCCCGCCGAAGAGGTTCATGTAGCCGGACGGGTCGTCGGCGGGGCCGCACAGGATCTGCGCCAGGTTGCCGAGGGTCTCGCCGGCGGGGCTGTACATGCCGCGGGGCAGCTTCGGGTGGCTCGCCGCGGAGTGCCACCAGGCGCCGCCGGCCGGGGCCTCCTCGGCCAACGAGAGCGGCTCGCCCAGCATCACCGCGTCGGCGCCGCAGGCCAGCGCCTTGGCGATGTCGCCGGAGGTTTGGATCGCGCCGTCGGCGATCAGGTGTACGTACCGGCCGCCGGTCTCGTCCAGGTAGTCGCGCCGGGCGGCTGCGGCGTCGGAGATCGCGGTCGCCATCGGCAGCCGGATCCCGAGCACCGACTCGGTGGTGGACCAGTCGTCGGCGCCCATCCCGACGATCACGCCCGCGGCGCCGGTACGCATCAGGTGCAGCGCCGTCTGGTACGACGTACAGCCGCCGACCACCACCGGCAGGTCCAGGTCGGCGATGAACTCCTTGAGGTTGAGCGGCTCGTCCACCGTCGACACGTGCTCGGCGGAGACGATGGTCCCCTGGATCACCAGGATGTCGATGCCGGCGTCGAGGATCACCGGCGCCAGCGCGAGGGTGTGCTGCGGGGAGACCCGTACCGCCACGGTCACTCCGCCGTCGCGCAGCGCCTTGACCCGCTCGCCGATCAGCTCGGGCTGGATCGGCTCGGCGTACGCCTGCTGCAGCCGCGCGGTGGCCGGCGCGTCCTCGTCCAGGCTGGACAGCTCTTCCAGCAGTGAGGTCGGGTCGGCGTACCGGGTCCAGAGGCCTTCGGCGTTGAGTACGCCGAGCCCACCCAGCTTGCCCAGCGCCACCGCCGACGCCGGGCTCATCGTGGCGTCGGACGGGTGCGCCACGCACGGGATCTCGAAGGGGTAGGCGTCCAGCCGCCACGCCATCGACACGTCGTCCACGTCCCGGGTACGCCGGCTCGGCGCCAGCGCCACGTCGTCCAGGTGGTACGCCCGGCGCGCCACCTTGCCCAGCCCGATCTCCACGTCACGCACGGAAACTCCTCAGCAGTCCCGGCCCGGCGGCCGGCGAACAGACCCTAGCGCGAGTGGTAATTCGGCGCCTCGACGGTCATCAGAATGTCGTGCGGATGGCTCTCCTTGAGCCCCGCCGCGGTGATCCGGATCAGCCGTGCCCGGTCGTGCATCGCGGTGATGGTGGGCGAGCCGGTGTAGAACATCGCCTGCCGCAGCCCGCCGACCAGCTGGTGCGCCACGTTGGCCAGCGGCCCCCGGTACGGCACCTGCCCCTCCACGCCCTCCGGAATCAGCTTGTCGTCGGAGGCGACGTCGGCCTGGAAATACCGATCCTTTGAGTACGACTTGGAGCCGCCCCGGGCCTGCATCGCGCCCAGCGACCCCATCCCGCGGTACGACTTGAACTGCTTGCCGTTGATGAAGATCAGCTCGCCCGGGCTCTCCTCGCAGCCGGCGAGCAGCGAGCCGAGCATCACGGTGTCGGCGCCGGCCACGATCGCCTTGGCGATGTCGCCGGAATACTGCATCCCGCCGTCCCCGATCACCGGCACGCCGAGCGGCCGGCACGCCCGGGCCGCCTCCATGATCGCGGTGACCTGCGGTACGCCGACCCCGGCCACCACGCGCGTGGTGCAGATCGACCCGGGGCCGACCCCGACCTTGACCGCGTCGGCGCCCGCTTCGGCGATCGCGCGGGCGCCCTCGTACGTGGCGGTGTTGCCGCCGACGATGTCGACCGTGGTGTCCTTCTTGAGCCGGCTGATCAGCTCCAGCACCGCCCGGCTGTGCCCGTGCGCGACGTCGACGATCACCACGTCCACACCCGCGTCGACCAGGGTCCGGGCCCGCTTGTACGACTCCTCGCCGAACCCGACCGCCGCCGCCACCCGCAGCCGCCCCGCGTCGTCCTTGGTGGCGTACGGGTACTGCTCGCTCTTCGCGAAGTCCTTGACGGTGATCAGGCCGCGCAGCCGCCCCGCGTCGTCCACCAGCGGCAGCTTCTCCACCTTGTGCTCGCGGAGCAGCGCCAGCGCGTCGTGCTTGGAGACCCCGACCGGGGCGGTGACCAGCGGCATCTTGGTCATCACGTCGCGTACCAGCGCGGATTTGTCCACCACGAACCGCATGTCCCGGTTGGTCACGATGCCCAGCAGCGTGCCGTCCGCCCCCGTCACCGGTACGCCGGAGATCCGGAACCGCCCGCACAGCACGTCCACGTCGCGCACCGTGTCGTCGGGGGAGCAGGTGATCGGGTTGGTGACCATGCCCGCCTCGGACCGTTTCACCAGGTCTACCTGGGCTGCCTGATCCTCGATCGAGAGGTTGCGGTGCAGCACCCCGATGCCGCCCTGGCGCGCCATCGCGATCGCCATCCGGGCCTCGGTCACGGTGTCCATCGCGCTGGAGACCAGCGGCACCCGCAGCATGACGTTGCGGGTCAGCTGCGACCCGGTATCGGCGTCGCTCGGCGCGACATCCGATTCACCGGGAAGTAGTAGTACGTCATCAAATGTCAGGCCGAGCGGCAGCCCCTGGTCGGCACCCATCGGCGAGGTGGGTACGTTGCCCGACGGCAGGGCTGAGTCGCGGGAAGGCTGGGACGCGCGATCCATGATGTGAAATCCGATCGAGAAGGAAACGCGGGCGGTGGGGCAATCCTATCGGGTGGCGGACGCCACTCAGCGGCGTACCGGGATACGGTGGAGGGGTGCAGGACGAGCCCAGGGATCCGTTCCACGGTGATCCGAACGATCCGGCTTCGGCGTTCGACGCCGACTCCTCCGACGAGCCTTTGACCTCGGAGGAGCGCCAGGACGTGCTCGACGATCTCGCCGACCTGGAGATCTACCAGGCGCTGCTGGCGCCGACGGGGATCCGGGGGTTGGTGTTCGACTGCGAAGACTGCCGCGAGCCGCACTACTTCGACTGGGATCTGCTGCGCGGCAACCTGCAGCACCTGCTGACCGCCGGCCGGCACCGGGTGCACGAGCCTGCGTACGACCCGGACCCGGAGCGGTATGTCAAGTGGGAGTACGCCCAGGGCTACGCCGACGGCGTACACGACGCGCTGGCGGAAGCCACCGGCGAGCCTCGCGACTCCTGAGCCTTCCGCCTGGGCCTTGTGCGGGCGGCTTTACAGCTCGGGGAGCTGGTCGATCAGCGAGGACGTGTCGGGGGTCGCGGAGAGCTCGTCGGAGGTGCCGGAGCGGCCCTTCTCGTCCCGTCCATTCCGGTTGTCGCCGCCACGGTCGTTGCGGTCGCGGTCGTCCGGATTCTCGGTGGAGCCCGGGGTGGGCAGCGCCGGAGTGGTCACCGGCGCGTCCGGCGTGGGCGAGGAGTTGTCGCCGCCGTCGGGTGATTCTCCACCGGTCGGCGACCCGTCGTCGCCGTCTTCCTTGTCGTTGAGCTGGTCGCGGACCTCGTCGACCTCGTCCTGCAGGTCCTCGCCCTGCTCCGAGTCGACCGAGTCGGCGCGCCGGCCGGCCTCGTCGAGGTAGCGCTCGGCGTCGTCGACGCGACCTTCGGCGAGCGCCTTCTTCGCCTTGGCCAGGGCCGCCTTGGCGTCGGCCTGTGCCTGCCGCTCGTCGGCGGCGTCGGCGTAGATCACCTTGGTGATCGGCCAGAGCGGGCTGCCAGGCTGGGCGTCAGCGGCCGCCACCGCCACGCCGCCGAGCCCGCCGGAGAGCCCGACCACCACAGCGGCCACCATCGCGCGACGGCGCCCCCGTAGCCGCGGCGGCGCCTCGCCGGAGTCGTCGGAGCGCGACGCCTCGTCGAGCCGGGCAGCGCCGTCGATCCGGTGGCCGTTGAGCTGCTTCCCGTTGACGCGCGCGCCGTTGGCGCCGTTGACGTGGCCGGCGCCGTTGACGTGGCCGTTGACGCGGCTGGCGCCGTTGACCTTGGCGATGCCGATCGCCGGGCGTACGCCGTTCGTGCCCGCCACCGTGGCGCCGGCGTCGCGGGACAGGTCGGTGCGCCAGGCGTACAACGCGCGAATGGTCTGGTCTTTGGTGTCTGGCAGCAGCCCCGCCCCGAGCTGGGTCAGGAGCTGCTCGTCGCGAGCCACCGCTTCCAGGTTCACCGACGGCTCGCTCATGCCGGCACCTCGTTGAAGACGCCGGCGGCGAGCGTACGGAGTCGGTTGAGCGCCCGGTGCTGGGTGACCCGTACGGCCCCGGCGGACATGCCCAGGATCTGGCCGACCTCCTCCGCGGACAGCCCCACGGCGACTCGCATCAGAATGATCTCTCTATGAGTGGGCGGAAGCCGGTCCAGCACGGCGGAGAGCCGGCGTGCGGTGTCCCGCGCCATGGCGTGCGGCTCAGGGCCGTCGGTGGGGTCGCTGCGCTCGGGGAGCAGCTCCGTCGGGTCGGCGATGTCGCGGGACGCCTTGCGGTGCGCGTCGGTCACCTTGTGTGCGGCGATGCCGAACACGAAGGCGGCGAACGGTCGCCCGACGTCCTGGAAGCGAGGTAGTGCGTCGAGCACCGCGATGCACACCTCCTGAGCCACGTCGTCCGCGGTCGTATACGCGCCGCTGCGAGTCTGCCCAAGCCGTGCCCGGCAATATCTAACGATCATCGGACGGATCCGGGTAATAAGCTCGGAGACGACGCCAGCATCGCCCGCCGCTGCGCGGATGGCGAGCTCAGTGAGCTCGACCTCCTGTGGTGTCATCGCGCGCCTGCACCCTCCCGTTACCGACGCTCGGAACGGTAACCCGAATTCCCCCTGTAGGGCGACTCGTACGGATGTAACAAATCGGGTTGCCGCTCCGCCTGGTGTCGTTGCCCCGCCGCAAGGCCCCCGGCGGATCACCAAGTTAGTAGAACTAACAACTTCCTCGGTACGTAGCCCCGTTGGCAAGAGCATCGGAGCAGTCGTGTGGATAAGACGGGTACCGGAAAGGGTTCCCTACCGGCGAGTAACGTACCAGGAGGGATGGTCGTGGCCCAAGGGGTTCGTGCCTGCCGGTGAAGCAGGCCTCGAGCCACGACCACCCTCCCTTCCCCAGGCCCCCTCGCGGAGAGATTCAGAAGGCGGAAGGTCAGGAGACCAGGCCGGCGCGGAAGGCAGCCGCCACCGCGTGGGCCCGGTCGCGGGCGCCGAGCTTGCGGAACAGTCGTCGCGCGTGCGTCTTCACGGTGTCCTCGGAGACGAACAGCTGACGCCCGATCTCGGCGTTGCTGCAGCCTTCGCTCATCCCGCGAAGCACCTGTAACTCACGCTCCGTGAGCACCACCCGGTGGTTTCCGCCGGTGTCCCGTTGGATCGGAACCACCGGTGCGCCGTTCGGGCAGATCATCAGGATGCCGCGGGTCAGAGCGGTCACCAGGTCGTCGCCGTGTTCACCGGTACGGATCACTCCGCGCGCTCCGGCCGCGACCGCGGCGGCGGCTACCCGGGGGTCCTCGGCGCCGACCAGCACCACCGCGGCCTGTGGGCTGCGGCTGAGCAGGCGACGTGTGAAGTGCACGCAGTCGGGGCGGGCCATGGCGGTGTCGACAAGCACCACGTCGGCGGGTCGCTCCGACAGTCGCGCCAACGCGTCCTCACCGGACAGCGCAGTCCGGAGCGCGTTGGCAACACCGAGCCGAGCGGCGTACGCCGTGATCCGCTGAGCCGCAGCTGCGGTACGGACGCATACAAGTACCGAACGCACTGGTCCCTCCTTCTTCCCTGAAGGTGAGACCGCGAAAGTCGCTCACTATTACGCGGTTTTCACGAACGTGTCGTACGCCACACCCGGGCCTCGCGACGCCATCGTACGAGATCACGGGTGGTCTCCGGATATCACGGGCATCGATGCACGTAACGGTTTGCGGGCCTCCCAGGGTGGGTAGGCGCAGGAGGGACCGCACCGTGTGCCGGCCGTAGAAGGAGGGTTCGATGGCGGACACCCGCCGCCTACCTGGTCCCATCGCGGATCTGTGGGACTGGCAGCTGCGTGGCGCCTGCAGAGGCGCGGACACTGCCCAGTTCTTCCATCCGGACGGCGAGCGCGGCCCTTCCCGTTCCCGGCGTGAGGCCCGCGCCAAGTCGGTCTGCCACAGCTGTCCGGTACGGGCCGAATGCGCCGCCCACGCGCTGGCGGTACGCGAGCCGTACGGCGTCTGGGGCGGCTTCACCGAGACCGAACGGGGTCAGATCGTCGCGTACGGCTGGGAGGACCTGCTGGACATCCGGCGGGGCCAGGTGGACATCCGAGCGCTCGAGACGAGGCTGCGACGGGCGGGTCGCGACCTGGCCCGCGCCAGCTGATCTCCGGGCGTCCCGGCAGTATTCCGAGCGTGGCCCGGCCCGCTCATCGGGTGAGGCCAGGTCCCCTGAGCGGGCCGGGTCCGATCACACCGCGTTACGTGAGAGAGGGCCCCGTCAGACAGCTGACGGGGCCCTCACTGTGCGATCTACGGGTCAGAAACCCGGGCCGTGCTGGTGGCCGTGTCCGTGGCCATGACCGTGCTCGTGGTCGTGCTCCGGCTCCTCCGGCTTCTCGACCACCAGACTCTCGGTGGTCAGCAGCAGACCGGCGATGCTGGCGGCGTTGGCGACCGCGTTGCGGGTCACCTTCACCGGGTCCACGATGCCGGCGGCGAGCAGGTCTGTGTACTCGCCGGTGGCGGCGTCCAGGCCCTGCCCGTACGCCAGGTCGCGGACCTTGTTGACCACCACGTACCCGTCCTGGCCGGCGTTCTCGGCGATCCAGCGCAGCGGCTCGTCGAGCGATTTGCGTACGATCGCGACCCCGACGGCGAAGTCGGCGTCCCCGCCGTCCAGCCCCTTTTCCAGGGTGGTGGCGGCGTACACCAGGGCGGAGCCGCCGCCGGCGACGATGCCCTCCTCCACCGCGGCGCGGGTCGCCGAGATGGCGTCCTCGATGCGGTGCTTCTTCTCCTTCATCTCGACCTCGGTGGCGGCACCCACCTTGATCACCGCGACCCCGCCGGAGAGCTTCGCGAGCCGCTCCTGCAGCTTCTCGCGGTCCCACTCGGAGTCCGACGCCTCGATTTCGGCGCGGATCTGCGCGATCCGGCCGTCGACGGCGTCGGTCTTACCGGCACCCTCGATGATCGTGGTGGCCTCCTTGGTGACCACCACGCGGCGCGCCTTGCCGAGCACCTCGAGCCCGACCGAGTCGAGCTTCAGCCCGACCTCGGGGGCCACCAGCTGGCCGCCGGTGAGGGTCGCGATGTCCTCCAGCATGGCCTTGCGCCGGTCACCGAACCCGGGCGCCTTGACCGCGGCGGACTTGAAGGTCTTGCGTACGGAGTTGACCACCAGCGTGGACAGCGCCTGGCCTTCCACGTCCTCGGCGATGATCAACAGCGGCTTTCCGGTCTGGATCACCTTCTCCAGCACCGGCAGCAGCTCCTCGATCGCGCCGATCTTGGAGTTGGTGATCAGGATGTGTACGTCCTCCAGCACCGCCTCGCCGGCCTCGGCGTCGGTGACGAAGTGCGGCGAGATGTAGCCCTTGTCGAACTGCATCCCCTCGGTGACTTCCAGCTCGGTGGTGAGCGTGGAGCCTTCCTCGACGGTGATCACACCGTCGTTGCCGACCTTCTCCATCGCCTCGGAGATCAGCTCGCCGATCACCGGGTCCTGGGCGGAGATTGTCGCCACCTGGGCGATCTCGGACTTGGAGGCGACCGGGGTGGCCTTGTCCAGCAGGGCGTCGCTGACCGCGGCGACCGCGGCGTCCATGCCCCGCTTCAGCCCGGTCGGGCTGGCGCCCGCGGTCACGTTGCGGAGCCCCTCACGGACCATCGCCTGGGCCAGTACGGTCGCGGTGGTGGTGCCGTCACCGGCGACGTCGTTGGTCTTGGTCGCCACTTCCTTGGCGAGCTGCGCGCCGAGGTTGGCGTACGGGTTGTCGAGCTCGATCTCCTTGGCGATCGTGACGCCGTCGTTGGTGATCGTCGGCGGCCCGAACTTCTTGTCGAGTACGACGTTGCGTCCCCTCGGGCCGAGCGTGACCCGTACGGTGTTGGCGAGCGCGTTCACCCCGCGCTCGAGCCCCTTCCGCGCATCGTCGGAGAAGCTCAGAATCTTCGGCATTGCTGTCCTCTCACAGGTGCAAGACAAGGACAGCGCCCCGGCGCGACGCGATGGTCGCGACCGGGGCGCTGGTCAGTTCGCTGTTGTCACTTCTCGAGAACTGCGAGCACGTCGCGAGCCGACAGGACGAGGTACTCCTCGCCTGCGTACTTCACCTCGGTGCCGCCGTACTTCGAGTAAAGAACCGTGTCGCCGATCTTGACGTCGATAGGAATCCGGTTGCCCTTGTCGTCAACGCGGCCCGGGCCGACAGCGAGGACAGTGCCCTCCTGCGGCTTCTCCTTGGCGGTGTCGGGGATAACGATGCCCGACGCCGTCGTGGTCTCGGCCTCGTTGGCCTGGACCAGGATCCGGTCCTCCAACGGCTTGATCGCAACCTTGGTCGCGGTGGTCACGGAAAGACCCTCCTGGGGTTGCTGGTGACTGTGTCTTCGCCGTGGCCCGCCTGTCCGCCGTCGCGGGGGTCGGATGAGCTGGCCAGTGGCCTATTTCTAGCACCCTCAGGGCGAGAGTGCTAATCAGCAGGTTATGCCCGTGGCTGGCACTCCGTCAAGGAGAGTGCCAGCGTGCCGATCGGCCGGCCGGAACTGCTGCGCCTCGGCCGGCGGCGTGTTTCGATGGATAGGTACGTCGCGCGTCCTCCGGAGGTGAGCCATGCACGCTGTCGTCGGCGACCGGTTGCACGTACACAGCCACAGTGTCGGGGTCCACGACCGGACCGGGGAGATTTTGGAGGTACGCGGTGCCGAAGGCGCCCCGCCGTACCTGGTCCGGTTCGACGACGGCCACGAGAGCCTCGTGTTCCCCGGTCCGGACTGTGTGGTCGAGGCCAGCCAGAAGCCGAAGTCCAAGGCGAAGAAGAGCTAGCCTCATGCCGTGATGTCGCCGCTTCGTACCCCCGAGGGCGAAGCGGCGTTGGCACAGGCCGGTGAGCTGGTCGCCGGCGATCCGCTGGTGGCTGCGGCCGCGTTGCGCGCCGCCGGGCACCCGCCCGAGCTTGCGGCAGCCGCGCTGACCCAGGCGGAGCTGCGGGCGCGTGCCACCGGGAAGTTCGGGCCCGATGCGGCCCGGATGTTCTTCACCCGCGACGGCCTGCAGCAGGCCACCCGCGGTCCGGTCGCCGCTCGCCGCGCTGCCCGGCTGACTACCGATCCGGGGGTACGCCGAGCCGCCGACCTGTGCTGCGGGGTCGGCGCCGACGCGATCGCCTTCGCCCGGGCAGGGCTGTCCGTGTACGCCGTCGACGCCGACCCGGACACCGCCGAGGTGGCCCGGGCGAACGCCGAGGCGCTCGGGCTCGCCGAGCTGATCACCGTGGTGTGCGGCGACGCCGTCGAGGCCGACCTCAGCGGCTGCGACGCGGTGTTCTGCGACCCGGCACGGCGCAGCGGCGGGCGACGGGTGTTCGACCCGCGGGCGTACCAGCCGCCGTGGGAGTTCCTGGCGGCGCTGCCGCGGCGGGTGCCGCGTACGGTGCTCAAGCTCGGGCCGGGGATCGACCACGCGCTGATCCCGGCGGGGGTCGAGGCGGAGTGGGTGTCGGTGGACGGCGACGTGGTGGAGGCGGCGCTGTGGCACGGCCCGTACGCCCAGGTGCCGCGCCGGGCGACGGTGCTGCCGGCCGCCGCGGAGC
>JBOGDF010000076.1:0-17598 GCA_050701635.1 Micromonosporaceae bacterium
GCGCCGACGCCTGCGCCCACCGCGCCGGCGGTTGCCAGGCCAGCGGTGCCGTCGGCGGTCACGTCGCCGGAGGCGTCACCGCCGGTCCGCTCCTCCGTGACGTGCTCCTTGGTCTTCTCGCGCCGCATGAACAACCAGGTCAGGAAGGCGCCGAGCAGGAATGCGAGCAGCAAGTAAAACCAGGTCTGAAGAAAAAGCCAGGTCATGGTCGAAGTCTCCTCATTGGACCTTGATGTCGACACGGCGGCCCGGGCGGGGGCCATAGTCGCCGTAACCCTTGGTGGTGATGTTCTCGGCCGCGATGCCGTGGCCGACCAGCGCACGCTTGACGGTGTCGGCGCGTTGTCCGCTGAGCTTCTGATAGAAGCCCCGGTCCGCGCCGGGAATCCGGGCCGCGTGTCCTTCGATCAGGATCGTGGCGTCAGGAGCCTGCTTCAGCAGCCCGGCAACGTGGTCCACCGTCTTCTTGCCCTGCGGGGTCAACGCCGGAGAGTCGGGCTCGAAGGTGATCGGGTGGCCCTTCAGGTACGCGTTGATCTCGGCCTGTACGTCTTCGGTCGACGCGCCGATGCTCTCGTCGACGGTGAGCTGGTCGTCGATCGTGGCGCCAGGCGCAGCCTTCTCGGCGTCCGCGACGACCTTGTCGTGGGTGGCCTGATCCGGCACGGCGCCGGTAAGGCTGACGCCGTCAGCCCCCCAGCTGACGCTGCGGTCGCCGGGCGTACCGGGGGCGAGTGCGGCGGCGAGCTTGCCGACGTTCGCCGCGTCGCCGGGCAGCGTGGCGCCCTCCTCGACCGTCAGCTTGTCCACGACCTCACGACCGCCGGCATTCGCCTTGGCGTCGGCCAGCATCGCTTCCTTGGTCGCTTCGTCCGGCACCGTGCCGGACAGCACCAGGGACTCCCCCTCGAGCGACAGGTCGATGGTGCCCGCCTCGGCCGGCGTGGTGGGATACGGCTCGTCGCCGCCGCCACCGGCTCCGGAGACCTTCGCGACCCGTACCCCCTCGACGCCTTTGACGACCTCGAGCGCCTGGTCCTGCTGGCCCTCGGGGACGCCGCTGAGCGTGGCGTCCCGGCCGTCGAACGCAACGTCCACGTCCGGCAGGCCGGCCTCGCTCAGGGCGGCGTTCGACCGGGTGGTCAGATCGTCTTCAATACCTTGCGCGCTCAACCACAGGACCAAAAGTGCGATCAGCGCAGGTACGAGGAGCAGCCCCAACAGCCACGGCAGCAGCCGTTTCCGTGGTGTCCACACCTCGTGCCTGGTACGTCGCACCATTGCCCCGCCCGCGCGTGCACCGTCGTGCACCATTAACGCCTCCGAAGTCAATGGGAAGAAGTGCGATCTGGGGTTGGTATCCCCGATTTGTGATCACACGACCAAGTGCCGGGATAGTACTAAAGAACGGGAGATCTCGGCGGGGATGTTCTGGGCTTTCGGCGTTGCGACAACCGAAAGGATGACAAACCAACGTCGGCGTCAACCCGCCAGGGCGGTGCGGAGTACGTCGATCGCGCGGTCGACACCGGCGTCGTCGACGTCGTAATGGGTCACCAGACGCACGAATCGCGGGCCCAGCACGCTGATGCGTACGCCCTGGTCAGCGGCGGTTTCGGCGAGTGCGGCGCTGTCCAGCGGCGCCTTCGTCAGGTCCAGCGGGACGATGTTGGTACGCACCGCCGCGGCGTCCACCACGCCGTACTCGGCGAGCGCGTCGGCCAGCCGCCGGGCGCGGGCGTGGTCGTCGGCCAGTCGCTCGATGTGGTGCCGCAGCGCGTACCGGCCGGCGGCGGCGAGCACCCCGGCCTGGCGCATCCCGCCGCCCAGCCGCTTGCGGATCGTACGGGCCCGCGCGATCCGCTCGGACGAGCCGATCACCAGCGAGCCGACCGGGGCGCCGAGCCCCTTCGACAGGCACACCGACAGGGTGTCGAACAGCCGGCCGTACTCGGCCAGCGGCACCCCGTCGGCGACGTACGCGTGCCAGATCCGGGCGCCGTCGCAGTGCACCAGCAGCCCGTGCTCGTCGGCCAGTATCCGGAGCCGGCGCAGCGCGTCCAGCGGCAGCACCGTACCCCCGCCGCGGTTGTGGGTCTGCTCCACCGCGAGCGCGCGGGTCGGCACCGCGTGGTAGCCGTCCGGGCGCAGGTACGAGGCGACCTCGTCCACGTCCAGCAGCCCGCCCCGGGCCGGCCAGGTACGGGTGCTCACCCCGGCCAGCGCCGCCGCGGCTCCAACCTCGTACGTCACCACGTGGGCATCCGCGTCGGCGAGCAGCTCGTCGCCGCGCGGCACCAGCAGCTGGACCGCGATCTGGTTCGCCATCGAGCCGGTGGGCGTGAACAGCGCGGCCTGGTGACCGAACAGCTCCGCCACCTCGGCTTCCAGCGCGTTGACGGTCGGGTCCTCGCCGTACACGTCGTCGCCGACCTCGGCCCCGGCGATCGCCTGGCGCATCGCCGGGGTCGGCCGGGTCACCGTGTCGCTGCGCAGATCCACCACGTCGGTGCCGCGCGCCGCGCCGGAGACCCCGCCGACCACGTCAGCCTCGCAGCATCTCGGCGACCAGGAAGGCCAGCTCCAGCGACTGCTGGGTGTTCAGCCGCGGGTCGCAGGCGGTCTCGTACCGGCCCGGCAGGTGGTGGTCCTCCAGGGACTGCGGGCCGCCCAGGCACTCGGTGACGTCCTCGCCGGTCAGCTCCACGTGCAGGCCGCCGGGGTGCGTACCCAGCTCCTTGTGCACCTCGAAGTAGCCCAGCACCTCGTCGACCACCCGGTCGAAGTGCCGGGTCTTGTAGCCGTTGGAGGACTCGACGGTGTTGCCGTGCATCGGGTCGCACTGCCAGACCACCTTGTGGCCGGCGGCGACGACCTTCTCCACGATCGGCGCCAGCGCGTCGCGCACCTTGCCGTTGCCCATCCGGCTGACCAGGGTGAGCCGGCCCGGGATGTTGTCCGGGTTGAGCTTCTCGCACAGCTCGAGCGCGGTCTCGGGAGTCGCGGTCGGCCCCAGCTTGACCCCGATCGGGTTGGCGATCCGGGACACGAAGTCGATGTGCGCGCCGTCCAGCTGGCGGGTCCGCTCCCCCACCCACAGGTAGTGGCCGGAGAGCCCGTACGCCTTGTCGCCGACCACCCGGGTCAGCGCGCGGTCGTACTCCAGGGCGAGCGCCTCGTGGCTGCAGTAGAGGGTGACCCCGTGCAGCGCGTCGTCGTCCACCCCGCAGGCCGCCATGAAGCCCAGCGCCCGGTCGATCTCGCGGGCGATCGCTTCGTACCGCTCGCCGGCTGGGGACCCGGCCACGAAGTCCTTGTTCCAGACGTGGACGGCGCGCAGGTCGGCCATCCCGCCGGAGAGGTACGCCCGGAGCATGTTCATCGCCGAGGACGAGTTGGCGTACGCGCGGATCATCCGCTGCGGGTCGGAGATCCGGGCCTCGGCCGTCGCCTCCAGCGAGTTGATCATGTCGCCCCGGTACACCGGCAGCCCGAGCGCGTCGGTGTCCGACGAACGCGGCTTGGTGTACTGCCCCGCCACCCGGGACAGCTTCACCACCGGCAGGCTGGCGCCGTACGTCAGCACCACCGCCATCTGCAGCAGGGTGCGCGCGTTGGCCAGCAGGTGCGCGTCGGTGTTGTCGGCGAAGGTCTCCGCGCAGTCGCCGCCCTGGAGCAGAAATGCGTTGCCCTCACAGACCAGGGCCAGCCGCTCCCGCAGCATGTCGACCTCGTACGGGGCCACGATGGGCGGCACCGACTGCAGCGTCGCGTACACCTCGTCGACGATCTCCTGGTCCGGCCACGGCGGGGTCTGGGCGCGCGGCAGCTCGCGCCAGCGGTCCAGGCCGTACGACCTGGCCTCGTCGGGGTCGGTGACCGGCCGGCTCAGCAGCAGGCCGGGATTGCGGAACTTGTGCCACTCGTGGCGCCCGGTATTCACGGCTACATGCTACGGGCGCCGGTTGACGCAGCGCTGTCCCCGGGTCACCATCCCGATTTCCGAGATCTGAACCCCGTAGCCGGCGCCGGGGATCACTCGTTGTAATCGGTTATGGCGGGACGATTCCCTGATTTGCGGGCATTCCGACTACACAAGGTGATCGAGGACATCGACTTCGAGGGCGCACCGGTGCCCGGGCTGCGCGGCACCTTCTACCGGCGCCAGAACGAGTCGGTCGGCGTCTACAGCTTCGCCGGGCGCGAGCTGTTCATGGCCTGGGGGTACGTCGGCGAGGATCACTGCCGGTTCACCGCGGTGCGCCGTACCGACGGCAGCTGGGCGGCGCCCCGCTCGGGCTGCCCACAGGTGAAGGTGCTGCGCGCCGGCGACGACGCGACCACGGTGACCGGTGTCGAGGTGCTCGGCTAGCGGACCGCTCCGGCGGTGGGTGCGGCGGCGGGCTCGGCGGTACGGCGTACCACCAGAATCGCCGTGGCGGTCAGCAGCAGCGCGGCGGTGAGCGCCAGCGCGTGCGGAACCGGCGCCAGGATCGGGGTGAACGCGACCGCCGCGACCGGCAGCTGCACCACCGCCACCAGCGCCAGCAGCAGCGCGCGGCGCCGGCCGCCCCACAGGTACGCGGTCCACAGCGGTGCGGTCACCACCGCCAGGCTGAGCACGTCGAGTACGGCGTGCAGCCACGGCCTGGTGACCCGGTCGTGCGCGAACCCGTACGCGGGCGTGGCGATGAGAAGGGTGAGGGCGGCCAGAGCGAGGGGTACGGCCGAGCGTCGCATGACGTGAATCCCTTCCGTGATCGGATGACTACCTGTAGTCACCAGGCTACGGGGGCTAAGCCGCAAAACGGAAGGTCTACCGACGGGTCACGAGTATTCGGCCGCGATCTCCCGGCCACGGTCGCGGGCCGCCTGCAGCGCGTCGAGCATCGCGGCGCGCACCCGATGCCGCTCCAGCTCGCGGATCGCGTTGATGGTGGTGCCGGCGGGCGAGGTGACCGCTTCCCGCAGCGTCACCGGGTGCTCCCCGGACTCGCGCAGCATCACCGCGGCGCCGATCGCGGTCTGCACGATCAGGTCGTGCGCCACCTGGCGCGGCAGCCCGAGCAGGATCCCGGCGTCGGTCATCGCCTCCACCAGGTAGTAGAAGTACGCCGGACCCGACCCGGACAGCGCGGTCACCGCGTCCTGCTGCGCCTCGGGGAGCCGGATCGTACGCCCCAGCGGAGTGAACATCTCCTCCGCGAGGGCCAGGTGCGCGGCGGTCGCGTGGCTGCCCGCCGAGATCGCGGTCATCGCCTCGTCGACCAGCGCCGGGGTGTTCGGCATGACGCGTACCACCGGGGTGCCGGGCGCCAGCCGCTTCTCGAAGAACGCGGTCGGCAGGCCGGCACAGCTGGTGATCAGCACCTTGTCCGCCGGTATCTTCGGGCCCAGCTCGTCCATCAGCGCCGGCGCGTCCTGCGGCTTCACCGCGATCACCAGCACCTCGGCGAGCGCCACCGCCTCCTCGTTGGACAGCACCCGGATGCCGTACCGGTCGCGCAGCTGCGTCGCCCGGTCCTCCCGCCGTACGGTGGCGATCAGCTCACTGGCCGGCCAGCCCGCCCGCAGCAGCCCGGAGAGCATCGTCTCGCCCATCTTGCCGGCGCCGATCACCGCCACCGTGTGCACACCTGAAGCCATACCGCCCACTGTAGGCCTCAGCTCTGGGTGAGCTCCTGGAACACCGGCTCCAGCGCCTCGGGCAGATCCAACCGCATCCGGCCGTCGTTGAACCGGTACGGCAGCTCGTACAGCTCGCCGCCGAACCACCAGTACGCCTGGGTGTTGAGCATGTCCGTCGCACCGACAGCCGCCAGCTGCGGCTCCAGCACCGTACGCAGATGCTCGACATACCCGATCAGCGCGTGGAGCGCCTTCAGGAACGCCTGACCCTCCCATGCCGGGTGGTAGAAGAGGTTCTGTGGCATCGGCATCGTCGCCAGGAACCCGTACGTGCCGACCGAGGTGTGCTCCGCCAGGGTCAGCAGCCGCGACGCGACGAACGGGCTCTCCTCGTGGGACAGCTGGTAGATGCCGGCCTCGGCGTCGAAGTCCCGGGTCACCGGGTCGGCGGCCACGTTGCGCCGGCCGATGCGGAACAGTTCGTCGGGCGCGGCTCCCCAGCGGCGTACCAACTCCTGGTCCGGCACCTCGGCCTGGCCACCGACGGTCAGCGACAGCACCTCGACCAGGCCGGCGCCGTACGGCCGGGTCACCGGGTCGCCGGGGAAGTCGGCACCCGAGACCTGTGCGGACGGGACCAGCCGCACCCGCAGCTGGGCACGCGCCTGCTCGAAGGTCTGCGGCACCGTGACGTGCTCGCTGGTGTCGTCGCCGGCCCCGGGTGCGTCACCCAGGCCGCCGAGCAGCTCCAGCAGCGGCCAGGGCAACGTGATCTCCGGATTGCTGGCGTCGCCCCGGATCTGGACCTCGGTGAGCTCGCCGTCGCGCCACCAGTAGATCCGGTCGCTGACCGGTCGGGCATCCGGACGCTGGTACTCCGCTGCCACCCCGGAGTAGAGCGCCGCCAGCGCTCCCGCCAGCTGCTCGGCGTCGCCCTTCACTGGGTGGTACAGCAGACCGTTGCGATGCGGCAGCCCGACCAGGCAGCCGTACGGACCGACCTGTGGCTCCTGGCCGAGCATCGTCAGCCGCGCCCCGACCAGGTCGCTGCTCGGGTGGGACAGCGTGTACACGCGCCGCTCCTGGTCGTACACCCGTTCCACCGGCTGGACCCGTACGTTCTCCCTGCCCAACTCGAACAACAGCTCCGGCCGCACCCGCCAGTTCTCGACTATGCCGCGATCCGGCGTGGCCAGCTGGCCGTGCCCCTCGTCCAGCTGGATCAGCTCGACCAGGCCGGACCCGAGTGGACGCATCATCGGCACCAGCCGCCCGCCGTCGGCCGACTCGGTGACCGCGTCCCGCTCGCGCGCCACCTGCACCCGCAGCTGGGCACGCAGGTCGCCCAACGCGGCCAGCTCGGCGGGTGTCGCCGAGCCCGCCCCGCCGACCGGCGAGATCGGCACCGACTGGCCCGGCGAGACCAGGTCAGCGGTCGGTGTCAGCGGGGCAACGCTCGGCGCCTGCTGGGGAGCCTCGGGCGTCGCCGGGGCAGCGGCTGGGACAGCGGTCGGCGCCGGTGCGAGGACGGCGGCGGCCAGGTACGACTTGATCGCCGACGACCAGGTGCCGGACGGCGCGTCGCGCGCCTGCTCCGCCACCTGGCGCAACGCGTCGTCACCCGAGACCAACTGGTCGCGGTCCAACACCCGTAGCAGGCGTACGAACCGCGACCACTCAGCGTCGGACCACCAGCCGCACCACTCCGGTTTGGTCTGCACGTCTTTGGTCTGCACGTCGCCTCCGAGGGATCCGCCGGCCACGGAATACCGCACGATTGTGCAGGATGCGCGCAAGGCCCGCGGGCCCTCCCGGAGCGCGCAAGGCCCGCGGGCCTCCCGGAGGCTGCCGGCGAGCGTCAGCCGAAGAAGACTTCCGCTTCCTGATACCGCTCCAGCGGTACGGTCTTCAGCTCCTTGGTGGCTTCCTCCAGCGGCACCCGGACGATGTCTGTGCCGCGCAGCGCGACCATCTTGCCCCAGTCCCGATCGTGGGCGGCGTCGATCGCGTGCAGCCCGAAGCGGGTCGCCAGCACCCGGTCGAACGCGGTCGGCGTACCGCCCCGCTGGACGTGGCCGAGCACCACCGCGCGGGCCTCCTTGCCGGTCTGCTGCTCGATCTGGTCAGCCAGCCACTGGCCGATCCCACCCAGCCGTACGTGCCCGAAAGCATCGAGCTGCTCGTCCTTGGTGACCATGCCGCCCTCGGTCGGGACGGCGCCCTCGGCGACCACCACGATCGGCGAGTAGCGGGTCTTGAAGCGCTGCTCCACGTAGTCGCAGACCTTGCCCAGGTCGAACGGCAGCTCCGGCACCAGGATCACGTTGGCGCCGCCGGCCAGCCCGGAGTGCAGCGCGATCCAGCCGGCGTGCCGCCCCATCACCTCGACCACGACCGTACGGTGGTGCGATTCAGCGGTGGTGTGCAGCCGGTCGATCGCCTCCATCGCGATGTTGACCGCGGTGTCGAAGCCGAACGTGTAGTCGGTGGCGCCCAGGTCGTTGTCGATGGTCTTCGGTACGCCGACCACCGGGATCCCCTCGTCGGTGAGCCGCTTCGCCACCCCGAGGGTGTCTTCGCCGCCGATCGCGACCAGCGCCTCGACCCCCAGCTCATCGACGTTGCGCCGGAGCGCGTCGATACCGCCGTCGATCTTGTACGGGTTGGTACGCGACGATCCGAGCACGGTGCCGCCGCGGGGCAGGATGCCGCGTACCTGCTCGATGCCGAGCGGCCGGGTCTCGCCCTCCACCGGGCCGCGCCACCCGTCGCGGAAGCCGACGAACTCGTGACCGTACTCGGTGGTGCCCTTGCGCACCACGGCCCGTATCACCGCGTTCAGCCCCGGGCAGTCGCCGCCGCCGGTGAGTACGCCAATCCGCATCTCGTCATACCTCCGCGAGGAACCGGCCGTACGTGCGGCCGGGCTGTCGTCGTGGGGTGTCGATCTGACCGTCGGCGCCGTTGCCGGCCCCCGCACGCGACCTTAGTCGGCTACCCGCGAGTAGCACTTGTCGCGCGCTGGCGTCCCCGGTGGCGGCCGTCACGCGACGCCGGGACCGCTGCGCCCCGGCGGCATCGCGCGCCACCGGGCCAGGTTGTGACGGGCGTCGGCGAGCGCGTCGTGCTGGTCGTCGCCGGCGTCCGGAAGCGGTGGCTGGCCGACGTCCTCCCAGCGCTGCCGCAGGTCCTTGGTGAACCGCGGGATCGCCCGGGGCAGCGCCGTCATCGGGCCCCACAGCTGGCACAGCGCCACGTGGTCGTACCCGGCGAACCAGGCCCACAGCTCCAGCCGGTCCGCCTTCTTCTCGCGCAGCGGGGTGACCAGGAACTCGTACAGGTCTTCCCGGATCCGCTCCCGGCTGCGCCATGCGGGGTCGGCGGGCGAGGGCAGTTTGTCCAGCACGTTGCGGCGTACCCAGCGGATCGCCTTGGAATCGTCGAACTCGGTGGAGATCGCGTAGAACTCCCGGCCGTGCTCGTCCACGACTCCGATCGACACCAGATCGATCGTGGTGCCGTCCTCGATGAACTCGCAGTCGTAGAAGTAGCGGTAGGGCATCCCCGAATCCTCGCGGAAAGGGTCCCGCGCCGTACGCCCGCTCCCCCTTTCGGAGGTTCGGTACGCGATTTCTCAGGCCTACTGTCCCGGATATGACCTTCTCCATCGTGGCCCGCTCCGCCGACGCCAAGCAGTACGGCGTCGCCGTGGCCAGCAAGTTCCTCGCCGCCGGTTCCGCGGTGCCGGCGGTGGAAGCGGAGGTCGGCGCGCTCGCCACCCAGGCGTACGCCAACCTGACGTACCGGCAGACCGGCCTGGCCATGCTGCGGGCCGGGATCACCCCGGCCGACGTGGTGGCGGGGCTGATCGCCGCGGACCCGGACCGCGGCCACCGCCAGCTCGGTGCGGTGGGCGCCAGCGGGGACGGCGCCACGTACAGCGGGGAGGAGTGCCACGACTGGGCCGGTGGGCTCACCGGCGACGGGTACGCGATCCAGGGCAACATCCTGACCGGTCCCGAGGTGGTGGACGCGATGCGGCGCGCCTGGCTCGACGCCGACCCGGAGACCGGGTTCGCCGAGCGGCTGCTGGCGGCGCTGGCGGCGGGCGACGCGGCCGGTGGCGACCGGCGCGGCCGGCAGAGCGCGGCGCTGCTGGTGGCCGAGAAGGGCGGAGGGTACGGCGGTTTCTCCGACATCTCGATCGACCTGCGGGTCGACGACGACCCCGCCCCGCTGGTCCGGATGCGCCACATGCTGTCGCTGCACCGGTTGTACTTCACCGAGCCGGACCCGGACGCCGCGCTGCCGCTGACCGACGCGCTCGCCACCGAGGTACGCAAGCGCCTGGCCGCCGCCGGCTACTCCGGCCCGGACACTCCCGACGGGCTCGAGGCCGCGCTGAGCGAATGGGCGGGGGTGGAGAACTTTGAAGAGCGGCTGATTCCAGGCAGGATCGACCCCGACGTACTCGACGTGCTTCGGGAGGCGACAGCCGAATGACTGTGCTCGCCATCGACGCCGGCACCACCGGCGTGACCGGGTTGGTGGTGACCGCCGATGGCGCGATCGCCGCGCGCGGCTACCAGGAGTTTCCGCAGCACTTTCCGCAACCCGGGTGGGTCGAGCACGAGCCGGAGGAGATCTGGGTGGCCACCCTGGCCGCCTGCCGGCAGGCGCTGATGAACGCCGAGACCGCCGGCGTCGATGCCCCGAGGGCGGTCGGCATCACCAACCAGCGCGAGACCGTCGTGGTGTGGGACGCCGCCACGCTCCGGGCGCCACGCCGCGCGATCGTGTGGCAGGACCGGCGTACCTCCGGGCTGTGCGCGGAGCTGGAGCAGGCCGGGCACGGCGCGCGGGTCACCGAGCTCACCGGGCTGCGGTTGGACCCCTATTTCTCCGGTACGAAGCTCGGCTGGCTGACCCGCCACGACGCGGCGACCGCCGCCGGGCTGCGCGACGGCGTACTGGTGTGGGGCACGGTCGACTCGTACCTGATCGCCCGGCTCACCCGCGGCGCCCGCCATGTCACCGACCCCTCCAACGCCAGCCGCACCCTGCTGTACGACACCTTCTCGGGCACCTGGTCGCCGGAGCTGGCCGAGCTGCTCGGCGCGCCGGGCAAGCCGCCGGAGGTGGTGCCGTCGTCCGGAGTGGTGGGCGAGACCGAGCCCAGCGAGTTCCTCGGGCTGCGGCTGCCGATCGCCGGGATCGCCGGTGACCAGCAGGCCGCGCTGTTCGGGCAGGCCTGCTTCGGCGAGGGCAAGACCAAGTGCACGTACGGCACCGGCTCGTTCATCCTCACCAACACCGGCGCCACGCCGGTACGCTCCGACGCCGGCCTGCTCACCACGGTCGCCTGGGATCTCGGCGACGGCCTGCGGTACGCCCTGGAAGGCGCCATCTTCGTCACCGGCGCCGCGGTGCAGTGGCTGCGCGACGGGCTGGGCATCATCGGCGCGGCGGGCGAGATCGAAGGGCTGGCCGGCACCGTGCCGGACTCGGGCGGCGTGGTGTTCGTACCGGCGCTGACCGGGCTGGGCGCCCCGCACTGGGACCCGGCGGCCCGTGGCGCGATCCTCGGCATCACCCGCGGCACCACCCGCGCCCACCTGGCCCGCGCCACCCTGGAGGCGATCGCGTACGAGGTACGCGACGTGGTGGACGTGATGGTCTCCGAGGCGGGCGTGCACCTGCCGGATCTGTCGGTGGACGGCGGCGCCAGCGCCAACGGGCTGCTCTGCCAGATCCAGGCTGACCAGCTCGGGGTACCGGTACGCCGCCCCACCGTCACCGAGACCACCGGGCTGGGCGCGGCGTTCCTGGCCGGGCTCGGCACCGGTGTGTGGTCCTCCACCGACGAGCTCGCCAGCACCTGGCAGCTCGACGCCCAGTTCGCTCCCGCCGCCGGGGTACGCGACGCCGCCGGGTACGCCGCCTGGCAGCGCGCCGTACCACGCGCCGGCGGCTGGGCCACTGACTGAGCTGGCACTCCGCCGATCCAGCGGCTGCGCAGACGAAGGGACCCGTACCGGACGGGCGATGCCGTTCCGGTCGGGCCCCTTCTCCCCATCCCACGGCCTCAGAGGGCGGGCAGAACTCCGCGAGGCGCTCGATGCCTCTCCCCTGATGCCAGCCGCTCCGCAAGCCCCCTCGTGGCGCGGCTGCCACCACCCTTCCAGCGCGGCGGGGCGCCGGTCTGTCGGGCAGCCGATACGGCGGCTGTACACACCCCGACACGCCGGTACGGGGCCCCGCGACGATTTCCGGCAAGCGCACCGGTACGTACCAGAGATCGGAGCGCCCGAACGTGGCATGATCTGAAGTTGCCGATCGGGAGTTGCAACCGAAGTGTCCGGTTGGTCAGAAAACGATGTCCAGTTGGCGCACAACCGTACCGAAACGTTACAGCCGGACGAGCCGGCTGACCTCGGGGACGAGGTCCTACCACTCGGGGAGGGGTGGTGGCTGTGGATGCACGTGGAATTGACACGGGCGATCCGCTAGCCGATGTCGAGCTGTTCAGCGGGCTCGAGCCCGACGTACGGCAGCGGGTGATGGCGGCGGCGGTGCCTCGTACGTACCGCAAGCGGCAGCTGTTGTTCGTCGAGAACGACCCCGGCGAATCGCTGATCATGCTGCGGCGGGGCGCCGTGGCGGTGTTCCGTACCGCGCCCAGCGGCGAACGGGCGATCCTCACGGTGCTGCGCTCCCCCGAGGTGCTGGGTGAGGTGTCCCTGTTGGACGGTTCGCCCCGCTCGGCGTCCGCGGAGGCGATCGAGGACTGTACGGCGCTCGCGCTGTCCCGCAGCGCGTTCCTGGAGTTGGTGCACGTCAACCCGCGGATCCTGGACGCGGTGATGCGCTCCCTGGGCGGGCTGATCCGCCGGCTCACCGAGCAGAACGCCGACCACATCTTCCTGGACCTGCCGGGCCGCGTCGCCAAGGCCCTGGTACGCCTCGCCGGCACCAACCCCGCCTCGATGGTCACCATCGAGCTGAACCAGAGCCAGCTTGCCGAGCTGGCCGGTGGTTCCCGGCAGAGCGTCAACCAGGCGCTCAACTCGTTCGCCGGCCGCGGCTGGCTGCGTACCGAGGGGCGCCGTACGGTCGTCACCGACCTCAACGCGCTGCGCCGCCGTGCGGGGATGATCGAGTAAGCGCTCCGATCCGCTACGCGGCGACGCTTTCGCGGTCTTCGGCCGCGGCGCGCTCGGCCTTGGCCTGGCCGGCCTTCACCTTGGCGGCGTACTGGTCGATGTACTCGCGACCGGACAGCTCCATCATCTCGTACATGATCTCGTCGGTCACGGATCGCTCGATGAAGCGGTCGCCGGCCATCCCGGCGTACCGGCTGAAATCAAGGGGTTTTCCGATCTTGATGTGGACCCGCATGATCCGGGGCAGCACCTTGCCGACCGGCTGGATCTCGTCGGTGTTCATCATCAGGCACGGGATCACCGGTGCGCCGGACTCCAGCGCCAGCCGGGCCACCCCGGTCTTGCCGCGGTAGAGCTTGCCGTCGGGTGACCGGGTGCCCTCCGGGTAGATCCCGAACAGCTTGCCCTCGGAGAGCACGCGCTTGGCGGTCTCCAGCGCCGCGTGTGCGGCCCTGCCCCCGGTGCGGTCCACCGGAATCGTGCCGACGCCGGAGAAGAACAACCGGTTGAACAGCCCTTTGAGGCCGCGCCCGGTGAAGTACTCCGACTTGCCGATGAACACGACTTTGCGCTTCAGCACCAGCGGCAGGAAGATCGAATCCGAGAACGACAGGTGGTTGCTCGCCAAGATCGCGGCGCCATCGTCGGGGATGTGCTCGAGCCCTTCGACCTTCGGCCGCCAGACCAGCCTGAGCCACGGACCCAGCACGATGAACTTCAGCACCCAGTACAGCACTCGCGTCCTCCCACTGCGTTGGTCTGAGCGTACGGAGCCTTTGGTCCCGGCGACAACGGACTCTCGGATCATCTTTGACTCGTGTCAGGATTCACATACGTACCGGGTACGTAGGGACGAGGCCGCGGAGGGCGCGGCCGGAGTACTCTCCGAACCGGGCCGAGGCAGCCTACCGACCCGTCGAGAGGTGACGATGACTGACAGACCGCTCCGACGTGGTCGGCGTGACAACGGGCTGCAGGCCGCCCAGTACGCGCCCGCCACCGACGTCGATCCCCGACTCGGCGAACACCTGCTCGAGGTGCTCGGAGTGGCCGGCATCGCCGCGTATCTGCAGCCGTCCTCGGACCTGGACCCGGTCACCCGCTCCACCTGGATGCCGGCCCGCCCCACCGACCGGCTGTACGTCGACAGCGAGCACCTGAGCGAGGCCCGGGAGTACGCGCGCCGCCTGGAGACCGGTGACTCGCTGCAGGACGAGGACGCCGAGGAGGGCGGCCAGCTCGACGACCTCGAGGTCAAGTGGCGCGAGCTGGTCACCCGGCTGGAAGCCGATCGGTCCGACGCGGCCGAGGCCGGCGCTGCCACCGAGTCCGGCGCGGCGCCCGCCGACACCACTCCGTCCAGGGAGCCGGACTTCTCGCTGCCCCGGATCCGCAACGCGCTGCCGGTCGCCGGCGCCGACGAGCCGACGCTACTGGACGCGCTCGACGCCGACCTGGGCGACGATGACGACGAGGGCTTCGTACCGCCCCCGCCGCCGCCGCTGCCGCAGCTGAGCCGGCACACCGGGATCTCGCTGGCGCTGCTGGCGGCCGGCGTACTGGTGCTGGTGTGGCCGCAGGTGCTGGCGTACATCAACATCCGCAGTACGGAGGCGGTGCTGGTGATCGCGACGGCGCTGCTGGTGGCCGGCGGGATCGGCCTGATCCTGCGGCTGCGTCCGGCGCCCGACCCGGACTCCGACCCCGACGACGGCGCCAAGGTCTGAGCTCCGGCGCGCGCGGCCGGTCTCGCGGTTAGCTTCGGGCGGCAGCTTGAGGGCTGCCCAGCCAGTCCAGGATGGCGTCCAGCGGCTCGGCCCAGCGGGCGTCGAGCATCATGTCGTGGCCCATCCCGGGGAACAGCAGCGGCTCCGTACCGAGGGTGGTCGCGACCTTGTGCAGGGCGCCCTGGCTCACCAGCCGGTCCTGTGGGCTGCCCACCACCAGCAGCGGCGTACCGGGCAGTGCGGGTTCCAGCCGGCGCCGCAGCAGCAGCTGGTACTGCACCCGGGGCGCCGAGCGGTCCAACCGGGAGCGGTAGCTCCGTACGGCTTCCTTCGGCACCTGGCGGCTGAACAGCTGCCTCGGACGCAACCCCACCGAGAACCCGAACGCCCCCGGTACGGTGCCGAACGGGTGCCGCAGCAGCGCCGACCCCAGCGCGCGCCAGCCCCGGATCACCGGAGCCACCAGCACGCCGGCCTGCGCCGGATACCGCGCCAGCGCCTGCGCCACCACCAGCCCGCCGACGCCGTGGCCGACCAGCACCGTACGGCGGGGCATCCCCGCCGCCACCTGCATCACGTCGTGCACGTAGTCGCGCAGAGCGGTACGCCCGCGCAGCTCCGCCCCGCCGCTGCCGCCGTGGCCGCGCAGGCTCATCGCGTACGCCGGGAAACCGCGTTCGGCGGCGTGGCCGAGCCAGTGCTCCGCGAAACACCAGGCACCGTGCCTCAGCCCCGGTACGAACAGCACCGGCGGCTTGCCGGTGTCCTCGCTGGGCAGCTCGCTGAGCAGCTCACGGCGTACCGGTACGGCCGGCGACGCCCACTCCTTGCGGCGCATCACCCGGACCGGCCCGGTGGCCGGAGCGGCGGCGGGTGCCCCGCCCGAGTCGGCCGGCGGCTGGGTCTTGGCGGGCAACCGGGCGAGCAGGTCGGCCGGCAACCGGCCGGACCCGGGCTCCGGGCTGACCAGCATCGGGCTGCGCTCGGTACGACTCATGGCTCAGCCTGCCAACTCGTTGATCGTGCGCTCCAACGCCTTCAGGTACCGGTGGTGGCCGACCTCGAACCAGTGCCGGCTGGTGTCGATCGTCTTCGCGGCGCTCCACCGCCGGTCCGCGTTCGGGGCCACCGTCGACCAGAACGCGCGCGCCTTCTCCGGCGCGGTCCGGCAGGTACGCAGCCACTCCGCGATCGCCACCGTCTGCCAGTGCACCAGCGGGAACTGGCCCGAGTCGGGCTGGATCAGCCCGGCCACGCACAGCCCCTCGTGGCGCGGCGTGAACACCTGCAGGTGCAGCCGGGGCCGGCCGTCGGCGTCCACGTTGAGGTGCGCGGTGTCGAGGAACTCGAACCGGGGTCGGTAGCCGGTGGCCAGCACCACCAGCTCGGGGTTGGCGGTGGAGCCGTCGCCGAACACCACCCGGTCGGACTCGAACCGCGCGATGTCCGGCTTCGGGGTGATCTGGCCCTGCCCCAGGTAGTGCAGCAGCTGGCTGTTCACGATCGGATGGCTCTGCAGGATCCGGTGGTCCGGCGGGGCCAGCCCGAACCGCTCCGGCCGGCCCATGGTGGTAAGCAGCGTCTTCTCCATCAGCCACTGGCGTACCCGCAGCGGCAGCCGGAGCCGGGCGATCGCGTCGGCCAGCTGGTCGGCGGGGCGGCCGAGGGCGTACTTGGCTGCCAGCCAGTAGCCGCGGCGGGTGGAGTGCCACACCGACGCCGCCTGCGGCGCCGCCTCGACGGCGATGTCGCAGCCGGTGTTGCCGCTGCCCACCACCAGCACCCGCTTGCCGCGCAGCACCGCCGGATCCTTGTACGCCGCCGCGTGGATCACCCGTCCGGAGAAGCCGTCGAGCCCCTCGTACTCCGGGAGCCGAGGGTCCCAGTTGTGGCCGTTGGCGATCACCACGGCGGCGTACCGCAGCACCCGTAGCTCGCCGGAGCCCTGCGGGCGGATCATCACGTGCCAACGGCCGTCGCCGACCGGCTCCAGCCGGTGCACCCCGGTGCCGAACCAGATGTGCTCGCGCAGCCCGAAGTGGTCTGCGTACCGCCGGAAGTAGCTCAGCAGCTGGTGGTGGCTGAGGTAGTCGGGCCAGTCGTCGGGCATCGGGAAGTCCGGGAACTGGGTCAGCGGCTTGGACGAGACCAGGTGGGCGCTGGCATACACCGGGCTGCGGTCGTGGCGCCAGTTCCAGGCGCCGCCGATGTCGGTCTCCCGCTCGTAGCAGTCGACGGCGAAGCCGCGCTGCCGCAGGTTCTTGATCGCGGCCAGGCCGCTGGAGCCGGCGCCGATCACGCAGATCGCGTCGCCCCGGTCGTACACGGAGGGTTCGGAGTTGTACGGACCAGCGTCCGCCGAGGGGCCGAGCTCTGACAACGCCTGCGCCACTAGCGGTCTCCTCCCCAGTTCTACCCGCCGAATCCTCGACCTGATCCGGCGCGTTGTCCAGACCGTACCGACCCTCGGAACCCCGCTGCGGTGGGGGCGTACCACGCTCTGTCAGGATCTGAGGGTGTATGGACGCCTGGTTCGCCGCGCGCTCCGGGTGCTGGTCAGCCCGGGCACCTGGCGGCGCTGGGCGCACCTGATCCTGGGCGGCGCCCTGCTGATGCCGTACTGGCTGGCGATGTCGGTGCTGGCCCAGGTGCTGGCGCCGGCCCCTGGCGATCTGACGGTCGGGATGATCGCGCTGCTCACGGTCGCGGTGATCGTCCCGCTGCTCGCCACCGCCTTTATTCCGGGGGTACGCGCGCTGGAGGTGACCGCCGCCCGGGAGCTGCTGCGGCCCGACGCCGAGCTGACCGACGACGCGCCGCCCGGTTGGCGTACCCCCGGATGGTTCGCCGCGCACCTGGCCGTGGGCGGCGTGATCAGCGGGATCTCGCTGTCGCTGCCGCCGTTCGCGCTGGTGGTGATGGCGCTGCCGTTCGGGGACGTGGAGACCCCGATGGGGGGCTTCCGCGGCGGACCGGAGCGCTGGTGGGGGCTGCCCGCCGGGCTCGCGATGCTGCTGGCGCTGGTCTACCTGGCGGCGGCCGCGGGAGCCGGGCTGGCGCGGCTGGCGCCGGTGCTGCTC
>JBOGDF010000077.1:0-17534 GCA_050701635.1 Micromonosporaceae bacterium
GCCTCGGCCTCCCGGACCACCGCCACCGACCAGGCTCTGCGCACGTGCACTCCTTCCGGGGCCGCGGGCCCGCCCTCAGTCGCTTTCGGCCACCACCATCGCCGACGCGATCCCGCCGTCGTGGGACAGCGACAGGTGCCAGCGGGCGATGCCGGATTCGGCCGCGGCGGCGGCCACCGTGCCGGAGACGGTCAGCCAGGGCCGGCCGTCCGGGTCGTTGACCACCTCGCAGTCGTGCCAGTGCAGCCCGCCCGGGGCGCCGAGCGCCTTCGCCACCGCCTCCTTCGCGGCGAACCGTGCCGCCAGCGACTCCGGCGAGATCGGGTTGCCCTTGGAGGTGGTGCGCTCCGCCTCGGTGAACAGCCGCTCGGCGAGCAGCGGGGTACGCGCCACGGCGGCGCTGAACCGCTCGACCAGCACCACGTCGATCCCGACCGCGACGATCATGTCCCTACCTTCGCACGGTGCCGGCGCCGTACGCGCGCCAGGCGGTTCACCAGAACGGGCGCTCCCGGACCGGCCCGGGCGCGGGCCAGGCGCCGAGCCACTCCAGTAGCCGTGGCCAGAACAGGAAGATCGCGAACGTCGCGAGCATCGTGCCCAGCGCCGGCGCCGCCAGCCGGTACGCGTTATGCGTCCCCGGCCCCGGCAGCTCGCGCAGCTTGTCGCCGGCCAGCAGCCACGCCAGCCCCACCGTGCTGCCGGACAGGATCATGGCGTACGCCAGCAGCAACAGCCCCGCCGGCAGCGTGACGATCGCGGCGAGCAGCGACTGGCCGAAGTTCTCCACCACCAGCCCGAACACCGCCTGCAGCACCACCGCCTCGGCGAGCCGGTACCGGAACCACACCAGCGCGACCCCCCAGCCGATGCCCCAGGCGGCGTATACCCCGAGGTTGAACAGCAGGTCGGGGCCGAGCTGCGGGTGCCACAGCGCGGTGGTGGCGTCGCCCTGCAGGTACTCCGCGGTCCACACCAGCACCTCGCGCAGCAACCCCACCAGAACGATCAAGATCCCCACGGTGGTACGCGGACCCAGCGGCACCCGCGCCACCGCCCGGCGCAGTGGCCGGCGCACGAGGAACGCCAGCGCGAACACCGAGTAGATCGCGAGCGGCCCGAGCAGCGCGGCGGCGATCGCCGTACCGATCAGCAGCGCCACCCCGGCCGGGCTGTCCAGGAAGTCCCGCAGCCGGTCCATCGCCGGCCCGGTCAGCAGCCCGCGCCGTGGCGCCGCCTCGGCCTGGTCTTTGCCGGCCTCCGCCTTGCCTGGCTTGGCCCTGCCGGGAGGCTGCGGCGGGGAGGGCCGGGAGACCTTCATGCTGGCGGTACGCCGCCGCCTCGCCCGACCTGGCTTGATGCCGGCCGCGGGCGCGTCGTCGGGCGTATCGTGGGCGCGGTCCGCCGGGTCGGTGTGCTCGGTCACCCGCGCCATCCTGCCCTATCGTGCACCAGGTCGTTTACTGCGAGGTGCGATGCCGACCCGGCTGGTGTTGCTCGGTACCGGCGGCGGCCCGACCCCGAAACGCCGCCGTGCCGCGCCGGCGCAGGTGGTGCTGGTGGGCGACGCCACGTACGTGATCGACTGCGGCAACGGCGTCGGCCGGCAGCTGGCGCTGGCGGGGATCGGGTGCGGTGGTCTGCGCGCGGTCGCGGTCACCCACCACCACTCCGACCACATCGCCGACCTCGGTACGTTGCTGCTGCTCGCCTGGGGCGCCGACCTGGCGCGGCCGGTGGACGTGCTGGGCCCGCCGCCGCTGAGCGCGATGCTGGACGCGTACTTCAGCTTCGCCCGGGTCGACATCGAGACCCGGATCGCCGACGAGGGCCGCCCGCCGCTGCGTCCGCTGGTACGCGCCCGCGAAGTATCCGGCGCCGGGGTCGTCTTCGAAGACGACCGGGTACGCATCACCGCCGCCCGCGTCGACCACCCGCCGATGCTGGCGTACGGCTACCGGCTGGACACCGACGACCGCTCCATCGTGATCTCCGGCGACACCGTGCCGTGTGCCGCGGTGGTGGAGCTGGCGGCGGACGCGGACGTGCTGGTGCACGAAGCGATGCACCTGCCGAGCCTCGGGGTGTCGCTGGCGCGTACCAACGCCGCCCGGCTGCGGGAACACCTGCTCGCCTCGCACACCCCCGTCGCGGAGGCCGGACGGGTGGCGGCCGAGGCGGGCGTACGCCACCTGGTGCTCTCTCACCTGGTGCCCGGCGACGCCGACATCGCCGACCAGACCTGGATCGCCGGAGCCGCCCGGCACTACCGTGGCCCGATCACCGTCGGTGCCGACCTGATGGAGCTGTGAGATGACCATCTGTGTGTACGGGGCCGGAAGCATCGGCTGCTACGTCGGTGGCCGGCTCGCCGCGGCCGGCGCCGACGTGGTGTTCGTCGGCCGGGAACGGCTCCGCGCCCAGGTCGCCGCGCACGGACTGACCCTCACCGACTGGCGCGGCGCGTCGATGCGGGTCCCGTCGGTGCGCTACGAGACCGGCGCGGCGGCCGCCGCGGACGCCGACCTGGTGCTGGTGACCGTGAAGTCGGCCGCCACCGAGTCGGCCGGCGACGAGCTGGCGCCGCTGCTCAAGCCCGACGCCACCGTGGTCAGCTTCCAGAACGGGCTGCACAACGCCGAGCTGCTCGCCTCACGGCTGCCGGGCCGTACGGTGCTGCCCGGGATGGTCGGGTTCAACGTGGTGCAGCGTGGTGAGGGCGTGTTCCACGCCGGCTCGGAAGGCGAGCTGGAGGTGGCGCGGCATCCGGCGCTGGCGTCTCATGCGGCGGTCTTCGAGGCGGCCGGGCTGCCGTTGACGCAGCACGCCGACATGGCGTCGGTGCTGTGGGGCAAGCTGCTGCTCAACCTCAACAACCCGGTCAACGCGCTGTCCGGGCTGCCGTTGCAGGAGGAGCTGTCGCAGCGGGCGTACCGGCGGTGTCTGGGGTTGGCGCAGGCCGAGACGCTGCGGCTGCTGGCGGTGGCGGGGATCCGGCCGGCGAAGCTCACCCCGCTGCCCCCGAGCTGGCTGCCCGCGCTGCTCGGGCTGCCGGACGCGGTGTTCACCCGGGTGGCCGGCCGGATGCTCGCGATCGACCCGCTGGCGCGCTCGTCGATGTGGGAGGACCTGGAGGCGGGGCGTACCACCGAGGTGGACTACCTCAACGGCGAGGTGGTGGCGCTGGCGTCCCGGCTGGGCCGCGAGGCTCCGGTCAACGCCCGCCTGGTCGCCCTGATCCGGTCCGCCGAGTCCGGCGGCCGCCGCGACTGGTCCGGCCCCGACCTGTACGCCGCCCTCACCTCACGCTGACGCCCCGGCCGGGCCCGGTGACCGGGGCATTGTCCATCCTGCGTCAGGGAAAGCGGTTGCTCGCGACGCCGGTTGGACAATGCCTCAGCGGCTACCCGTGCCTCAGCGGCTACTCGACGGTGACGGACTTGGCGAGGTTGCGGGGTTGGTCCACGTCGTGGCCGCGGGTGGCGGCGATCTCGCAGGCCAGCACCTGCAACGGCACGGTGGTCAGCATCGGCGCCAGCAGCGTCGGGGCGTGCGGTACGGAGATCAGGTGGTCGGCGTACCGGGTCACCGACTCGTCGCCCTCCTCGGCGATCGCGATCACCCGGGCGCCGCGCGCCTTGACCTCCTGGATGTTGGAGACCACCTTGTCGTGCAGTACGGCGCGCCCGCGCGGCGACGGCACCACGACCACCACCGGCGTACCGTCGTCGATCAGCGAGATCGGGCCGTGCTTGAGCTCCCCGGCGGCGAACCCCTCGGCGTGCATGTACGCCAGCTCCTTGAGCTTCAGCGCGCCTTCCAGCGCCACCGGAAAGCCGACGTGACGCCCGATGAACAGCACCGAGTCACTCGTCGCGAGGTCGCGGCCGAGGGCGCGCACCGGCTCCATCTGCTTCAGCACGGTCGCGATCTTGTCCGGCATCTTGGTCAGCTCGTGCAGCACGGAGCCGACCTCGTCGGCGTACTTGACGCCGCGTACCTGGGCCAGGTGCAGGCCGACCAGGTAGCAGGTGACCAGCTGGGTGAGGAACGCCTTGGTGGAGGCGACCGCGACCTCGATGCCGGCGCGGGTGTAGAGCGCCGCGTCGGACTCCCGCGGGATGGTCGAGCCGACGGTGTTGGAGATGGCGAGCACGCGCGCCTTCTGCTCCTTCGCGTGCCGCAGCGCCATCAGGGTGTCCATGGTCTCGCCGGACTGCGAGATCACGACCACCAGCGTGGACCGGTCCAGCACCGGGTCGCGGTAGCGGAACTCCGACGCCAGCTCCACCTCGCAGGGGATCCGGGTCCAGTGCTCGATGGCGTACTTCGCGACCAGCCCGGCGTGGTAGGACGTACCGCAGGCGATCACGAAGATCTTGTCCACGTCGCGCAGATCCTGGTCGGTGAGCCGTACCTCGTCGAGAAGAATTTCACCCGTTTCGGTGGTACGCCCGCGCAGCGTGTCGGCGACCGCGCGGGGCTGCTCGTCGATCTCCTTGAGCATGAAGTAGTCGTAGCCGGACTTCTCCGCGGCGGCGGCGTCCCAGTCGACGTGGAAGTCCTTCGCCTGCGCCGGTCTGCCGTCGAAGTCGGTCACGACCAGCCCGGCCGGGGTGATCTCCACGACCTGGTCCTGGCCCAGCTCGACGGCTTCGCGGGTGTGCGCGATGAACGCCGCCACGTCGCTGGCCAGGAAGTATTCGCCGTCGCCCCGGCCCACCACGAGCGGGCTGTTGCGCCGCGCGCCCACCACCACGTCCGGCAGGTCGGCGTGGACGGCGAGCAGCGTGAACGCGCCCTCCAGCCGCTGGCACACCCGGCGCATCGCCTCCGCGAGCGAGCTGGCCTCGGAGGGGAGCGCGGTCAGCTCGGCGGCCAGCAGGTGCGCCACGGTCTCGGTGTCGGTGTCGCTGGAAAACTCGACGCCGGCGGTTTCCAGCTCCGTACGCAGCCGGGCGAAATTCTCGATGATGCCGTTGTGGATCACCGCGACCTTGCCGTCATGGCTCAGGTGCGGGTGGGCGTTGCGGTCGTTGGGCGGGCCGTGGGTGGCCCAGCGGGTGTGGCCGATGCCGGTGCTGCTGGCGGACAGGCCGCCGTTGGGCAGCTCGTCGAGCGCCTTCTCCAGGTTGGCGAGCTTGCCGGCCCTCTTCTCGGTACGCAGCTGACCGGCGTCGACGATCGCGACGCCGGCCGAGTCGTACCCGCGGTACTCCAGCCGTCGCAGCCCCTCCGTCACGATGGAGAGGGCGGACTGCGTACCGACGTATCCCACGATGCCGCACATGATCTGGCAGCCTAACCGAGTTGCGGTGACTCAGAGTGTCGGCTTCCGGCGGCCGCACCCCATCCTGAGCGGCGTCGTCCCGCGCGCTCAGGAATCACTCACGAGTACGCCGAACCGCGCATCCGCCGCTCACCGGCCGCAGCGGATTCGCGCAGCCGGTGAGCGGTTGGGACACGCCTCACAACTCCCTAGAAGAAGGTCCCGAACCGGTCGCCGTTCTCCGCCACCCCGGCACGCCGGCGGTGTTCTGCGTGTACATCTGTGACCCGGTGCCGGTCAGCCCCGAGCTCGTGCCGTAGACGCAGGTGAACGCGCCCTGGCTGGCGTTCTCCCCGTCGGCCCCGACCAGCAGCGCCGCGTACGGGGCGCCCTTGGCGTACGCGAACCGCAGGCTGTTGCCCCACCGGTCGCCGGCCTCGCTGACGTCCGGGATCCCGGGCGAGTCCTGGGTCCACGCCTTGGCGCTGCCGAACGCCAGCCCGCGTCAAATTAGCACCCGGGGGAGGGCGCAACAATCGTTCTTTCACCCGGTTGAGAAAACTGTGGATAACGGGCGTCGCGCTGTGGAAATGCGATTGCTGGATATCGTCGCTAAATTGACGCCACCTAACAATTGACAGCAAATCCGCCCTTTTCGTGGCGCTCGCGGTACGCCGCGTAGGGTGGCGTACGTGAGTGATCCACTGGAGCCGGTGCCGACCGACTGGAAGCGCGCGCTGGCGTTCGCCGCGCACCCCGACGACCTCGAGTACGGCGCCTCCGGTGCCGTCGCCGCCTGGACCCAGGAGGGCAAGCAGGTGGCGTACCTGTTGGTGACCCGGGGCGAAGCGGGCATCGACGGGGTGCCGCCGGAGGAGGCGGCACCGCTGCGCGAGATGGAGCAGCGGCGCAGCGCGGAGCTGGTCGGTGTGTCCACTGTGGAATTTCTAAAACACCCCGACGGCACCATCGAGTACGGGCTGCCGCTGCGGAAGGATCTGGCGGCGGCGATCCGGCGGCACAAGCCGGAGCTGGTGCTGCTCGGCAACTTCGCCGACACCTGGCCCGGCGGCGGCTGGAACTCCGCCGACCACCGCGCGGTCGGCCGCGCCGTGATGGATGCGATCGCCGACGCCGGCAACCGGTGGATCTTCCCGGAGCTGGTCCGGGACGGCCTCAGCCCCTGGCCCGGGGTGCGGTACGTGGCGGTCGCCGGCTCGCCGGAGGCGACTCACGCGGTCGACGTGACCGACACCCTCGAGACCGCGGTGGCGTCGCTGGAGGCGCACCGGGCGTACCTCGACGGGCTCGGCGCCGACCACCCGATGGCCGACGCGCGGGCGTTCCTGGAGTGGGCGTACTCGCTGAGCGCACCCCGCTTCGGCGACCGGATGGCGGCGGCGTTCCGGCTGCACCGTACATAGAGTCGCGCCCTCCCCAGCAACCAGGCTAGGGCCTGTCCTGTAGATCTTCAGTCGGCTGCGACAGGCACCAGACGACGACCGGCCGCGTTGCAGAACCGTCCGGATACAACACCGGTATCCGGACGAACCTGCGCCTTGCCGGACCGCCGCCTGGCACCTGTCTCGCTCGACCAAGATCCACAGGACAGGCCCTAGTCCGGCGGGCCGAGATCCAGCTGAGGCGCCGGTTCAGTCACGTCGGCGACACCGTCGGTGGCGTACGGTGCCTAGGGTGTGACCATGCTCCTCGCCGTGCAGGTGCCGGTGGTCGATGTGCGACGGCTCCTCAGCATGGCGACAGGCCGGCATCCGCAGCCAGATTTCCCGAAGCCCGACCGGGTGCATGCCCGTCACACCGTGGACCACCACCGTACGAGCTTCGTCGCCGGACTCGGGCCGGTCAGGCCACGGCTGCGCGGGCGCGGCAGCTCGCCCTGGCCCAGCGAGAGCTACTACGTCGACGCGCGGGCGAGCGTACGGCTGGGGCGCCAGGTCTCCACGATCTGGGGCCGCCGGCAGGGGGCCCGCCCGGTGTACCGCAACTTCTACACCGATGGTGTGGTGGGCCGGCTGGAGCTGGGGTTCCAGTCCCGCCTGCGCCCGGGGCACCGCTCCGAGTCGGTGCTGCCCGAGCTGTGCAACGCGCTGCTCGCCTCGCCGGTACGCCTCGCCGCCCCGGTCTCACCCGCTACCGCCGGCGTTGTGCCCCTGGTGAACTTCGGCTCACGCTTCGCCGGGCACCTGCTGGCGGCCACCACCAACCGGGCGGAGGGGGTATGTCCCGAGCCGTGGTGGATCACCGCCGGCACGCCCGCGCTGATCGTCGAGGTCACCCGTGACGAGGAGCCGGTGGTCCTCTCTCCGGATTTCGCGTACCAGCGGTTCGGTGCTGTGGAGCAACGGTGGCAACGGGTGTCCGGGGTTCGGGTGTCGATGTGGACGCTGCGGCAGGGCGACTCCACTCTGGACGAGTTCCGCCGGCTGCGGGTGCACGTGTCACGGCTGCACTCCGACTTCGCCGCCTTCGACGCCGTACTCGCGATGTGCGAGGCGGGCAAGCTGGACCCGGAGCAACCGGCGGTGGAGGCGTACCTGATCCGCACCATCGAGCTGCTGATCCGCCCCAAGCGGCACGGTTTCGCGCAGCTCGAGCTGTTGACGTACGTGGTGAACGCCGCCCAGGGGGCGTACCCGGACACCGTCGCCGCGCTGGATTACCTCGGTGGTCAGCTCGGCAGCGGCCGGCTGCGGGACCTGCTGGAGGCGCTGCGATTGGTGTTGGACGACGCGACGCGGGTCGTGTTCCAGATCGGAGACATCAGCGTGAACAACTTCGAGACCCACATCGATCACGTCCAGGGCCCGGTGCACACCGGCTCCGGCGACCAGCACGTGCGCGACGTCAACATCGGCGCCGGCCCCGACGTGGCGGCGCTGCTGGCCGATCTCACGAAGGCGATCGAGGGGCTGCGCGAGACGCTGCCGCCGGATACGGCGATCACTGTGGAAGACACCGCCGAGGGGGTACGCCGCGAGCTGGAGCGGCCCGAGGGCGAGCGGGACAAGCAGCGGCTCGGGGACCGGGTCCGGCGGCTGCTCGGCATCGCGAACGAGGCCGGGGCGGCGGGCACCTCGCTGGCCGGCGCGGTCACCGCGATCGGTGCCGCCGTCGGCCTCTGAGGCTGTCGGGTTGGCGTACAACCCAAAAGCTCGAGCCGCGACGGGCTCGAGCTTGAGGAGGATCGGGACGCGCACGACCCGATCTGGCCATGTCTATGTCGGAAATAGCTCCAACCTTCAACGATGGACTTGGCCGAAACCGCGCGACCGGCTCGCGGCCGGCCCGGTGGTTCTGGCATCTCGATTATCGCCCACTCCGCGCGGCCGCGCGACGATTGACACCGACCCGACAGCTCACCGCGCCGTGGCGAGGCCCTTCTTGGCGCGGCGGCGGGCGGCGCGGCGTTCCCGGGACAGCTCGGTGAGGTGGGCGCGGAAGTCGACCTGGATGGTGTGGCGCTTGGAGGCCACGTACCGCCGGGCCAGGGTTTTCTCGTAATCGGCGATGGAGCGGCGCATCTCCGCCTGCGACGGCAGCGCCGCCGTGCCGTCGAGCAGGTCGGCGACCCACTCGGACTGTGCCTCGGCGAGCGGCATGATCGCGCCCAGCGGCTGCACCAACCCGATGAAATACAAGCCGGGGTGTACGGGGTCGACCACCCGCCGGTAGAGCCCGATCTTGTTGTCGGTGGTGTCGATCAGCCCGTCCGGGAAGAACGGGAAGGTGATCTTGTAGCCGGTGCAGTAGATGATCGCGTCGATCTGCTCGGCGGTGCCGTCGACGAAGTGCACCTTGTCGCCGTCGAGCCGCTCGATGTTGGGCTTGACGGTGATGTCGCCGTGGCCGAGCCGGTTGAGCAGGTCGCCGGAGACGGTGGGGTGCGCGTCGAGCGGCTTGTGGTCGGGCTGGGGGAGCCCGAAGTCGGTCATCTTCCCCTGCACGACCCGCAGCGCGGCCCGGCCGAACCACTGCTGCAGCTTGTACGGCAGCCGCCCGAACGGCGTCTTCACCAGCTTGTCGAACGGCTGGCCGAACTGGTACTTCGGGATCACGTGGGCGCCGCGCCGCATCGCCAGGAAGGTGCGTTCGGAGACGTAGCTGGTCTCAACGGCGATGTCGGCGGCGGAGTTGCCGATGCCGAGCACCAGCACCCGCTTGTCCCGGTACGGCTCGGAGGTCTTGTAGTAGTGCGAGTGCTGCTGCTCGCCGGTGAACGTGTCGGCGCCCGGGAACTCCGGCTCGGGCCAGCGCGCGTCCCAGTGGTGCCCGTTGGCGAGCAGCACGGCGCGGTAGGTGCCTGTGGTCTCCTGACCGCTGTCCCGGTGCTTCGTGGTGACCTCCCAGGCGCCGTTTTTTGGCGACACCCGGGTCACCTCGGTACGGAAGGTGATCGTCTCCCGCAGCCCGAAGTGGTCCACGTAGTCGTCGAAGTACGCCGCGATCTGGTAGTGGCTGGGGAAGTCGGGAAGGCTCTTCGGCATCGGGTACGAGGCGTACTCCATGACGTCGCGGCAGGTGTTGATGTGCAGCGACCGGTACGCCGAGGACATCTGGTTGTCGTTCAGGTAGCGCCAGTTGCCACCCACCTCGGAGCCGGCCTCGAAGCAGTCGTAGTCGATGCCCCGCGCCTTCAGCACCTGGCAGGACGCGATGCCGGAGGATCCGGCTCCGATGATGCAGACCTTCATGCGCCCTCCAATATGACCACCTGGTCATATAAGATTGACCCAGCTCATCGGAGGATGTCAAGGGAGCGCGATGCCGACCCGTACCTGGGAGAACCTGGATCCGGCCCGCCGGGAGCGGGTGGTGACCGCCGCGATGGCCGAATTCGGCCGGCACGGCTACTCCGGCGGCAGCCTCAACGTGATCGCCCGCGAGGCCGGCGTCGCGAAGGGCTCGCTGTTCCAGTACTTCGCCGACAAGTCCGACCTGTATGCCCACATCGCGGAGCAGTCCGGCCTGCGGGTCTACCGCGACCTGGCCCATCTGGTGGTACGCCCTTCCGGCAAGCCGCTGTTCGACCACCTGCTCGACGCGCTCTGCGGCTGGGTCGACTACTTCGCCGGCCACCCCCTCGAGCGCGGCATCACCATCGCCACCAACCTGGAGCTGGATCCCGCCGCCCGCGAGGCGGTGCGCGGCCCGATCAACCGGATCTACGTCGAGGCGATCGGCCCGATGCTGATGGACGCCCGGGAGCGCGGCGAGCTGCGCCAAGACGCCGACCTCGACGCCCTGATCGCGCTGATCGTGATGCTGCTGCAGCACCTCGCGATGGCCCCGTTCACCCCCGGACTCGACCCCATCCTCGACCTGTGCGGGACCGACCCCGCCCAGCTCCGCGAGCCGATCAGCCGCCTGCTCCGCCCCCTGTACGCCGGCTTCGCCGTGGCGACCCCCGCCTCCGACGCGCTCCCTGCGCCCCGGGACATCTGACGCCACCGGTGCGGCGGGCCGACTGACGCTCTACGATCCGGCGATGATCGCTGTCGCGGTCGGCTGCGGTGTCGCCGGCGCTGCTCTGGGGTGGTTGCTGGCGCGGCCGGCGTACCGGTTGTCGGTGGAGATGGACGATCCGGTGCGTACGGCGTGCGAGGACTGCGACGCACCGCTGGGCTGGCTGGCGGTACGCGGCTGCCCCGGATGCGGGCGCCGGCTCGGGCCGCCGGCGTGGTCGATGGCGATCGTCGCCGGGGTGGTCTGCGCCGGCATCGGCTGGCGGTTCGGGGTCGCCTGGGAGCTGGTGCCGTATCTCGGGTTGGCGCTGCTCGGCGTACTCCTAGGAGCGGTTGATCTGGCTTGTCTGCGGTTGCCGGATGTGCTGGTCAAGCCAGGGTTCGCGGTCGGGGCGGGGTTGCTGGCCGGGGTTGCGCTGATCGAGGACGCGTGGCCGTCGCTGCTGCGGGCGGCAATCGCGGCGGCGGTGCTGTACGCGGTCTACTTCGTGCTCGCGCTGGTCCCCGGCGGCGCCCTCGGGTACGGCGATGTGAAGCTCGCCGGCCTGCTCGGGCTGTTCCTCGGCTGGCTCGGCTGGGGCGAGGTGCTGGCGGGCGCGCTGCTGCCGTTCCTGCTCAACGGCGTGGTCGCCGCCGCGCTGCTGGTGACCCGCCGGGTGGGCCGCAAGACGCTCGTCCCGTACGGCCCCGCCATGCTCGCCGGCACCTGGCTCGCCATCGTCGCCCTGCCGCTGCTCCGGTAGCGGTCCCGTCCCCGACTGAGAGCGCTTCCACGCGAATCAGACTCACGTACGGGCAACCGTTGACACCGATTTGTCCGCGGCGGTACGGTCAGCGGCAACTCATTAGTAAACAAGGTTTGCTAATGGTTCGCCTGCCTGGGGAGGCACCGTGCGTATCTACAAACACCTACTCGCCGCGGTCGGCGCGGCCGTGCTCGTGGCGGGCGGCATCGTCGCCGCCGGCGCGCCCGCGTACGCCGCCACCGGACAGATCACCGGCCTCGCCGGCAAGTGCGTCGACGTCGCCGCCGCCAACACCGCCGACGGCACCCGGGTGCAGCTCTACACCTGCAACGGCACCAACGCCCAGCAGTGGACCCCGAACGCCGACGGCACGATCCGGGCGCTCGGCAAGTGCCTCGACGTGTCGGGCGGCTCCCTCGCCGACGGCGCCCGGGTGCAGCTGTGGACGTGCAACGGCACCGGCGCGCAGCGCTGGACGTACACCTCGGCCAAAGAACTTCGGAATCCGCAATCCGGCAAGTGCCTGGACGTGACCGGAAACAATTCCGCCAACGGCACTCCACTGCAGACCTGGGGTTGCCACGGCGGCGCCAACCAGAAATGGACCATGCCGACCGGCGGCACCACGCCCAACACCCGGATGGCCGCGCCGTACCTTTACCTCGGCTGGGGCGACCCGCCGAACGTGACCACCGTGATGAACGCGACCGGAATCAAGCAGTTCACGATGGCGTTCATGCTCTCCGGCGGCGGCTGCACCCCGAAGTGGGACAGCACCCGGCCACTCACCGGCGGCGTAGATCAGCAGGTCATCAACCAGATCCGGGCGAACGGTGGCGATATCGAGATCTCGTTCGGCGGCTGGAGCGGCAACAAACTCGGCCCGAACTGCTCGTCGGCCTCGGCGCTGGCCGGTGCGTACCAGCAGGTGATCAACGCGTACGGCCTGAAGTACATCGACATCGACATCGAGAACACCGACGAATTCGAAAACGAAGTCGTCCAGGACCGCATCCTGGGCGCCCTGAAAATCATCAAGCAGAACAACCCAGGAATCAAAACCATCATCACCTTTGGTACGTCGACCTCCGGGCCAAGCTGGTGGGGCACCCGGCTGATCAACCGCTCGCGCGACCTCGCCGCCGGGATCGACGTGTTCACGATCATGCCGTTCGACTTCGGCTGCCCGTCGAGCACCGGAATGTACAACTGCACGGTGTCGGCGACGGAGGGTCTGAAGAACGCGCTGAAGACGGCGTACGGGTGGACGGATTCTGTGGCGTACGCCCACATCGGGATCTCCGGAATGAACGGGCTGTCCGACCAGCAGGAGCTGACGTCGGTCTCGCACTGGACGCAGATCCGCGACTGGGCCAACTCACACCACATCGCGCGGCTGGCGTACTGGTCGGTCAACCGCGACCGCCCCTGCCCCGGCGGCGGTGTGGTCTCCAACTGCTCCGGCATCAGCCAGAACAACTGGCAGTTCACCTCGATCACCGCAGGCTTCACCGGCTAACGCTTCCTGCCCTCCCGCCGGCCGCCGGCCGCCCCCATCCCGGGGCGCGCCGGCGGCCCTTCTTCGTACCGGCGACGGTCAACGGTTTTGTGGTCATATTGCTGGCTCACGTCAACGGAGACAGCAGTATGACCGCAAACCTCTCCGGTGAATCGTCAGGAAGGCGACAGGCGGGTGCTGTCGGTCGGCTGACACGTGGATTCGCGGGCTGCGTACTCCCGATGCGAAGTGACCTGCGGGTAACGCGGACGGTGGTGTCCAATTCGGACAGTGGGGCTCGGGTAATCGGGGGACACGTATGACGCGCGCTGTCGGGCGTTCGGAGGACATGTCGACCGGAGGCACGAGCGAACGCCGGCCGCTTGACCGTGTGTGCGCTGCGCCACGGCGCCGCAGGCTTACCTCGTCCGAAGCAACCGCCGGGCCAATCGCCGCGGTGGGGATTTCAACCCGGAGGTAATCCTCATGTTCGTCAAGCTCGTCTCGAAGATGCAGGCTCTGCGCGAGAACCGCGACCAGGGCGCCACCGCCGTCGAGTACGGCCTCATGGTCGCGCTGATCGCCGTAGCGATCATCGCCACCGTCACGCTGCTCGGCACCAACCTGAACACCCTGTTCACCTTCATCGCGGCTGAAGTCCTGCCGTAACGAAGGTCTTCCGGACCAACAGTCCGGACAGCGAGCCGGGCTCCGGTCGGTCCCCCGTCCGACCGGAGCCCCTCTCGATTCCAGGCGCAGAGCAGGAGGAGGAGCCGTGCAGGACCGTCGTGACCGCGGAGCCGTCGCCACCGAGTACGCGTTGCTCGCGGGGTTGATCGCGCTGGCCGTCATCGGCGCGGTCACCGCGCTCGGGCTGGCCGTCGTGGTGTTGTTCGACGGCGTGGTGTTCCCGTGAACCGCCCGGGCCGCCGGCGCGCCGCCGACCGGGATCGTGGAGCGGCTGCCGTGGAGTTGGCGCTCGTACTCCCGATTCTGCTTCTTATCGTTTTCGGGATCGTTGACTTCGGGCGGATGCTCAACGCCCAGATCGCACTCACCGAAGCGGCCCGCGAGGGAGCCCGTGCCGAGGCGCTGGGCGCCGACCCGGACAGCCGGGTCGAGGCGGCCGCCGGTTACCTCGACGGCGGCGTCGCCGCCACCGTCGAGACCGGATGCCCGGGGACCGACGCGGTCGTACGGGTGGACCACACCTTCACGTTCATCACGCCGATCGGCCCGTTCCTGGAGCTGTACGGCGGCGGCATGGACGGCAGCGTACCGATGCAAGGCAGAGGGGTTATGCCGTGTTTCGAATGACCCAGAAGCTTCCTCAGGGCGACCGCGGTGCCGTGACCACGCTGGTCGCGCTGCTGCTCGCCGCCGGAGTCCTACTCGGAATGGGCGCGCTCGCGATCGACGTCGGCCGGCTGTACGCCGAACGCGAAGAGCTGCAGAGCGGCGCCGACGCGGCGGTGATGGCGGTGGCGATGCAGTGCGCCGAGTCGCCGGTCGACTGCGCGGTCGCGGTGCTCTCCGGCACCGCGGAGACGTACGCGGACGCCAACGCCCGCGACGATGCGTCGAACGTCTCCGTGCTCTGTGGACAACTTGTGGAGAGTGACCTGCCGGTGTGTCCCGAGCCGGCCGACAACCTCACCGCCTGCCTCAACGAGCCGCCCGACGGCGAGTACGTCGAGGTGCGTACCACCACCGAGTTGGGGGACGGCTCCACGCTGCTGCCGCCTTCGCTGGCGCAGATGCTGCTCGGCAACGAAGGGTACGAGGGCAGCACCGTCGGTGCCTGCGCCCGCGCCGCCTTCGGGCCGCCGGTGCCGGCCAGCGGACTCGCCGTCACCATCTCGGTCTGCGAGTGGGAGGCGTTCACCGCCGGCGGCACCGTGTACCCGGAGGCGCCGCCGTACCCGCCGAACCCGATGCCGCCGCCCACCGCGGACCACCCCATCAAGCTGCACACCACGAGCGGTACGGCGAGCTGCCCGTCCGGGCCGTCCGGTTCGGACACCCCCGGTGGCTTCGGCTGGCTGGACGACGACGGCGACTGCGCGTCGGCGATCGGTGAGGACGGCACGGTCGGTGGCGACCCCGGCGTGGCGGGTCCGAGCTGTGCGGCGGTGCTGGAGGCGGCGCTCGATCCGTTGTCGGTGCTCTTCATGCCGGTGTACGACGCCGTCGAAGGCACCGGCTCCGGCACCACGTACCACATCAAGGGGATGGCTGCGTTCGTGCTGACCGGCTACTCCCTCCCATCGATCGGCAAAGAGGAATCGCGGCTGTCCGGGACGCACTACTGCAAGGGCTCCGACAAGTGCCTGTACGGCTTCTTCACCGAAGCCCTGATCCCGGTCACCGGACCCATCGGCGGGCCCGACCTCGGCGCCACCATCGTCACCCTCGTCGGCTGAAACCGGCCCGCCGAGCGGCGTGCCCCGTACCTAAGGAAGTCCTGAAATGATTCGTCGAGTAGTCGCCATCGTGATCGCGGTGGTCCTCGCGGTGGTCGGCACCGTGCTGGTCCTGGGGTACGTGAAGACCGCCGACGCCCGAGCCATCGCCGGTAAGCAGGCGGTGCAGGTACTGGTCGCGAAGGAGCGGATCCCGGCCGGGACCAGCGTCGCGAAGATCCGGGCCAACGATCTCGTGGAGAAAGTGACGATGCCGGCGTCGACGGTGCCGGCCAGCGCGATCGGCGGCTTCGAGAAGAGCGCCGACGACCTGGTGGTCACCGCCGAGGTGCAGGCCAGCCAGCTGCTGCTGCGCGGCATGTTCAGCGAGAAGGTGAAGTCCACCGGCGGTCTGTCGATCCCGAAGGGGAAGATCGCGGTCAGCGTCCAGCTGGAGACGCCAGAGCAGGTCGCCGGGTTCGTACGGCCCGGCACCACGATCGCCATCTTCAACACCTTCAACATGATCGACCGCACCCACCGGGAATCCAACGGTGAAGGGCTGCGGCTCAAGGACGGCGTCAACCAGGCCACCAAGATGCTGCTGCCGAAAGTGGAGGTGATCGCCGTCGGCGCGTACGGGACGCCTGGCACCAAGACCAGCGACGGCAAGACCACCAAGGCCACCGCCGAGAACAAGCAGAAGGCCAGCCAGCTCGGGCTGCTCGTGGTGACCGTCGCGGTCACCCAGGCCGAGGCCGAGCGGCTGGTGCACGCGCTGCGTACCAGCTCGCTGTACCTGGCGCTGGTCACGGACGACTCCGACGTCAAACCCGGCGCCGGCGTCGACAACCACTCGCTCTTCAAGTAGTCGGAGTACGCCATGACGATCCTGTACGAACCACAGCGGCGGCACGCGCAGCAGATCGGCATGCTCTTCGGCAGCGACCTGCACACCGTCGCCACGCCGGAGGACCTGGCCGCCGCGCTGGCGCAGCGGCCGGACGAGATGCTGATCCTGTTCGGCCCCGGTACGCAGGTCGCCGACGCGGCGCAGTTCGCCGCCGAGCAGCGGGCGATGCGCTCCCCGCGGGGCGTGGTGCTGCTGCGTACCACCGTCGAGGTGGCGGTGCTGGGCGAGGCGATGCGGGCCGGCGTACGGGACGTGGTCGAGGCCGGCGACATCGGCGCGATCCGCGCCGCCTGCGCCCAGTCGATGGCGGTGTCGCGGCAGCTGGTCGGCGCGGTGCAGACCAACGGGCCGGCCGCGAACGGGCGGGTGGTCACGGTGTTCGCCGCGAAGGGCGGCTGCGGCAAGACCACGGTCGCGGTCAACCTGGCGATCGCGCTCGCCGACGGTGGCCGGCACCGGGTGTGCCTGATGGACCTGGACCTCGCGTTCGGCGACGTCGCGATCATGCTTCAACTGGTGCCGGAGCGTACGGTCGCCGACGCGGTCGGGCTCAGCGGTCAGAGCATCGACGAGGGCGTACTGCGGTCGCTGGTGACGCCGTACGCACCCGGGGTGGACGCGCTGCTGGCGCCGACCCGGCCCACCGACGGGGACCACGTCAGCCGGGCGCTGGTCGGTGAGCTGCTGCAGGCGGCGCGGTCGGCGTACGACTTCGTGGTAGTGGACACGCCGCCGCAGTTCACCGACCACGTCCTCGCCGCGCTCGACACCTCCGATCTGTACGTGCTCCTCGCGACCCCGGACATCCCGGCGTTGAAGAACCTGCGGATCACGCTCGACATGTTCGACCTGCTCGACTACCCGACCAACAACCGGCTCGTCGTGCTCAACCGCGCCGACGCCAAGGTCGGGCTCACCGGCGCCGACATCGAACGGGTGGTACGGGTGCCGATCACCGCGCACATCCCGTCGAGCCGGGACGTACCGGTCTCGATCAACCGGGGCGTGCCGCTGCTCGTCGCGAACCCCGGCCACCCCGCGAGCAAGGCGGTACGGGCGCTCGCCACGGCACGGATCGCGACGGCGGCCTCCGGCGGCGACGGCGGCCGGCGCGGCTTCCTCGGCTGGCGGCGTACCTCCGAGAAGGGCCAAGTCCAATGAGTCTGTCCGACAGGATCAACGGCCGGGGGGCCGGTCTGCCGCCCGTGCCTGGCGCGGTGCCG
>JBOGDF010000078.1:0-17453 GCA_050701635.1 Micromonosporaceae bacterium
TCGCCGCGCGGCACGATCCGATAGATCACCGAGGTCGGGATGATCACGTAGTCGCCGGTGCTGACGTCGAGCGCCCCGAACGTGGTCTCGATCGTGGCGTCGCCGGCCTCGACGTAGATGCACTCGTCGCCGATCGCGTTGCGGTAGAGCACGGACGGCCGGTCGGAGACCACGTACGAGATCCGGCAGTCGTCGTTGGCGAGCAGGTGCTGCCGCCCCAGGATCGGGTCGGCGCCGCCCACGTCGAGCTTGTGCGTGACCAGGTGACGGGGCTTCAGCGGGTGGTTCGGGATCCGCTTCCACGTCGGCGGCTCGAACGGCTCGCTCGCTACGATCGCGGTCGGCAGGTTCTGGTGGTAGAGCAGCGACGAGTCGCTGGAGAAACCTTCCTGCCCCATCAGCTCTTCGGCGTACAGGCTGCCGTCGGGTTGGCGAAACTGGGTATGCCGCTTGCGCGGGATCTCACCAACGACGCGGTAGTAAGGCATGGTCCCTCCAGCTGTACCGAGCTGTTTGAGCTGTACCCGGCTCCCGTGGCGAAGCGCGTAGCGCGGGCACACCTGTCCGATATGCGTACACACTTGTCCTGTATTTGTAGCGTCGACTAGGTTGGGTGACCGTGTCAACCGATTCCGTTGTGATCCCGGCACTGCTGCGCGGGCTGGTCGACGACGCGGCGGTCTTCCCGCCCGGAAACGCCGAATTGACCGACGCGGTGTCCGCTCACCGGACACACCGCGCCGCCTGGTACGCCGACCTGGTCGGCCCCCTGCTGGTGCGCGCCTCGGAGGCCGCCGACGTACCGCCGGACGTCGAGGTCGGGCTGATCGGTGACACCGGCCTGGCCGGGCTGGACACAGCACTCGCCGCACCCGCCCCGGTGCGGCAGATCGAGCTCGCCGTGGCCAAGCGCGGCGAAGACCCGCTGCCCGGCCTGCGGGAGCTGCTCGGCTGGGCCAAGGACAGACCTTTCGAGGTGTACGCCGAGATCCCGCTCACCTGGGGCTGCCTGGCCGCCCTGGACGAGCTGGCCGGAGCCGACGGCGTCTCCCCGAAATTCCGTACCGGGGGGTTGGCGGCGGAGCTGTTCCCGACCGCGCAGGAGCTGGCGACCGTGATCGTCGCCTGCGCCGAGCACGACCTGCGGTTCAAGCTCACCGCCGGGCTGCACCATGCCGTACGGCACACCGACCGTACGACCGGGTTCACCCATCACGGGTTCCTCAACGTGCTGGTGGCGAGCGCCGTAGCGGCCCACGGCGGCGACCTCTCGACCGTGGCCGCGCTGCTCGCCGAGACCGATCCGGACTCGATCGCCGCGCACGCCCGGCCCCGGCTCGACCTCGTACGTCCACTGTGGATCGGCTTCGGCAGCTGCAGCATCTCCGAGCCGCTCGACGACCTGGCCGCCCTCGGCCTGCTATCCAAGGAGCGTTGACGTGACCTGGCTCGAGCTGGCCGCCGATCACCCGTACGGCGTCCACAACCTCCCGTACGGGGTCTTCGCGTACCTCGACAAGCCCGACGAGGCCCGGATCGGGGTACGCGTCGGCGACGCCGTACTCGACCTGAAAGCCGTCGAGGAAGCCGAGCTGGTCGACGCCCACGACGCGTTCGCGGCGCACACCCTGAACGCCTTCCTGGCGCTCGGGCGCCCAGCGTGGACGGCGGTACGCGCCCGCATCACCGAGCTGCTGACCGGGCCCGAGCACGCGCCCGCGGTGACGCCGCTGCTGGTCCCGTTGACCGGCGTCGAGCTGCGGATGCCGTTCAGCGTCGCCGACTACGTCGACTTCTACTCCTCCGAACACCACGCCACCAACGTCGGGAAGATGTTCCGCCCGGACGCCGCGCCGCTGCTGCCGAACTGGAAGCGGCTCCCGGTCGGCTACCACGGGCGCGCCGGCACCGTGGTGGTCTCCGGCACTCCCGTGACCCGCCCGTGCGGCCAGCGTCGGGGTGACCCCGAAACGAAGGCGCCGACTCCCTCGATGCCTAACGCCCGGGACTCGGCGCCTTCGCCGGTGTATGGGCCGTCGACCCGGCTCGACATCGAGGCCGAGGTCGGGTTCGTGGTCGGCGTGCCGTCCGGGCTCGGCACCGCGGTGCCGTCCGGTGCGTTCGAAGACCACGTCTTCGGTGTCGTACTGCTCAACGACTGGTCCGCCCGCGACATCCAGGCCTGGGAGTACGTGCCGCTCGGGCCGTTCCTCGGCAAGTCGTTCGCCACCTCGATCTCCCCGTGGGTGGTGCCGCTCGACGCGCTGGCCGCCGCCAAGGTCGACCCGCCCTCGCAGGATCCGGTGCCGCTGCCGTACCTGTCGGAACAGCCTGGCTACGGCCTGGACCTGCGGCTGACCGTGACCTGGAACGACACCCTGGTCGCCGAGCCGCCGTTCGACCAGATGTACTGGACGCCGGCGCAGCAGCTGGCCCACCTGACGGTCAACGGCGCGTCGCTGCGTACCGGCGACATGTACGCCTCCGGCACCGTCAGCGGACCATCGAAGGAGCAGCGCGGCTGCTTCCTGGAGTTGACGTGGTCCGGGGCCGAGCCGGTGAAGCTCACCGACGGCTCGACACGGACCTTCCTGGAGGACGGTGACACCGTGACCATCTCCGGCACCGCCCCGGGCCCGGACGGCACGGTGGTCGGGCTCGGCGAGGTCACCGGAAAGATTCTTCCCGCGGTGGGTTGACTCTCGTGTGAAACACCCGATTCGTCGTACCGTGGATGCGTGACGGGTGTGAAGTCGACCATCGAGGTCGCCCGACTGGTACGGGCGCCGGTGGAGCACGTGTGGTCGGTCTTCACCGACCTGCCCGCCCGCGCCGAGGTGATGTCGACCGTCGACTCCGTCGAGATCCTCAGCGGCGACGGCTTCGAGATCGGTACGACCTGGCGGGAAACCCGTACGCTGCGCGACGCCCCGGTGACCGAGACGCTGCGCGTGGTGGCGTTGGATCCCTCGTCGTACAGCTGCGTCATCGAGTCCCGGGGCGACGACGAGGAATACCGCACGACGTACCAGTTCATTCCCCGCAACGGGCACACCCGGGCCCGGGTACGCTTCTCCACCGCACTGCCGGAGCGGCTCAGCAGCCGGGTGCTGGTGGTGTTCTTCGGCGGCATGGTGACCCGGGTGATCGAGGGCGCGCTCCGCCAGGACCTGAGCGACCTGGCCGCCGCCATCGAAACCGCCGCCGCCTGACGCCACCGCGCTGGCTGGCCGGGCACTGGCCGGGGGCCGGGCGCGCGAGCTGCGGCCCGTACACCCGGGTGGTTTGTGGTCGTTCTGCTGTCTCGGCCGTGTGGGAGACAGCAGAACGACCACAAACCCGCGTGGACCGTCGGGCCTCAGGCCGACAGGGCGGCCTCGGCGGCGGCGAGGAAGGCGTCGTTCTCCTCGGGGGTGCCGATGGTGACCCGTACGCCGTCGCCCGCGAACGCCCGTACGATCACGCCGCGCTGTTCGCAGGCGGCGGCGAACCCGGCCGCACCGTCGCGCAGCGGCAGCCACACGAAGTTGGACTGGGTCTCGGGTACGTCGGGCACCAGCGCCAGCACCGCCTTGTGGACGCGTTCCCGCTCGGCGACCACCAGGTCGACCCGGCGCCGCATCTCTTCCGAGGCGTGCAGCGCGGCGGTCGCGGCGGCCTGGGCCACCGCGTTGGTGGAGAACGGCGTGACCACCTTGCGTACGGCGTCGGCCACCTCGGGCGCGGCGACCAGCCAGCCCACCCGCAGCCCGGCCAGCCCCCAGGCCTTGGAGAGGGTACGCAGCACCACCACGTTGGGACGGTCCCCGAACAGCTCCAGCGCATCCGGCACCTCGGCGTCGGTGACGAACTCCCGGTACGCCTCGTCGATCACCACCAGTACGTCGGACGGCACCTGCTCGATGAAGTGCTCCAGCTCGCCGCGGCGTACCGCGGTGCCGGTCGGGTTGTTCGGGTTGCACACCAGCACGACTCGGGTGTTGTCGGTGATCGCGGCCGCCATCGCGTCCAGGTCGTGGCCGTGCACGCCGGTGTTGGGAACCCGTACGGACACCGCCGCGGCGCCGGCCGCGATGATCGGGTACGCCTCGAACGACCGCCACGCGTAGACGATCTCGTCGCCGGGCAGCATCGCCGCCTTCACCACGTGCTCGGTCAGCGCCACCGACCCGCAGCCGGTCGCGATCCGGCTGGCGTCGACGCCGTACCGCTCCGCGATCAGGCCGCGCAGCGCCACCACGCCCATGTCCGGGTAGCGGTGCACGCTTTTCGCGGCGGTCGCGATCGCGTCGGTCACGCCCGGCAGCGGCCCGTACGGCACCTCGTTGCTCGCCAGCTTGATCGCTTCGGACAGGCCCAGCTCGCGGGCCAGGTCGGCGGGGTTACGCCCCGGCACGTACGAGGGTAGCGCGGCCAGGTCGGCGCGGGTCAGCTCGCTCATGATGGCTCCAGATCAGGTCTCGGATTGCGGTACGACCTGCACCACCAGGGTGCGGCCGATCTTGTCGTGTAGGCACTGCTGCAGCGGCTTGTCCCACGTACACCACAGGGCGTCGGCCACCAGGAACGGCGCGAAGCAGGGCATGACGACCGGGTGGCTGATCGCCATCGGCAGCCAGCGCAGGATGGAACGCCAGAACCCGAGCCGTTCCCCGTCGTACCGGATCACCTTGATCTCGAACAGCCGCTTGCCGAGGGTCTGTCCGGACGACGCCAGCGCCGGCACCTCGTACGCGAACCACAGCGCCAGTCCGATCAGGATGATCGCGTACTGCAGGTTGACCGCCTTGTCGGTGGGTGGCGGCAGCTGCTCGAGCTGGCCGGCGAGGTAGCGCTGGGTGTCCGGCACGGTCGCCAGCACCTCCCGCCACCACTGGTAGAGGAACCATCCGTTCACCACCAGGTTGAGCCCGATCACCGCCAGGATGTCCACGAACCGGGCCATGAACCGGGCGCTCGCCGGCGCCAGCGGCTGCCCGTACACCCGCGTGGGGTGTCCGGGGCCGCGACCGGGCTCGACCGCGGGTGGCGCCTCGACCGTGACCGGCGTGGGCTCGGTGGCGGTCGCCACCGGCGATGGCCGCGGCGGGGTGGCGGGCGGCGTGGCGTCGACCGGGAGCGGCTCGCCGATCCACTGTTCGCCGTCCCAGTAGCGCTGGACGTCGGTGTCGGCGGGGTCCGGATACCACCCGGGCGCGGTGCTCTGGCTCATGTGCCCATCCTGCCGGACCCGCCGGGGGTACGCCGTCACAGGTTGCCGCGGCGCTCCTGCTCCCGCTCGATCGCCTCGAACAGCGCCTTGAAGTTGCCCTTGCCGAAGCCCATCGAGCCGTGGCGTTCGATCAGCTCGAAGAAGAACGTGGGGCGGTCCTGCACCGGCTTGGTGAAGATCTGCAGCAGGTAGCCGTCCTCGTCCCGGTCCACCAGGATCTTGCGCTGCTTCAGCTCCTCGATCGGGGCGCGTACGTTGCCGATCCGGGCCCGCAGCTCCGGGTCGTCGTAGTACGAGTCCGGCGTCGCCAGGAACTCCACGCCCGCGGCGCGCATGGCGTCCACAGTGGACAGGATGTCGTTGGTGGCGAGCGCGACGTGCTGCGCGCCCGGCCCGCCGTAGAACTCCAGGTATTCGTCGATCTGCGACTTCTTCTTGCTGACCGCGGGCTCGTTGAGCGGGAACTTCACCTTCCGGGTGCCGCTGGCGACCACCTTCGACATCAGCGCGGAGTATTCGGTGGCGATGTCGTCCCCGACGAACTCGGCCATGTTGGTGAAGCCCATGACCTTGTTGTAGAACCGCACCCACTCGTCCATCTTGCCGAGCTCCACGTTGCCGACCACGTGGTCGACCGCCTGGAAGTAGCGCTTCGGGGCGCCGCTCTTGATGGCGGCTGTGCGATCGATGATCGGCTCCCGGGCGACGAACCCGGGCAGGAACGGGCCGTCGTAGCGCGACCGGTCGACCAGCGTGTGCCGGGTCTCGCCGTACGTGTCGATGGCGGCGTACCTCACCGTGCCGTGCTCGTCTTTCATGTCGGTCGGCTCGGTACGGCTCGTCGCGCCCATCGCGATCGCGTGCCGGTACGCCTTGTCCACGTCCGGCACCTCGAGCGCGATGTCGGTGATGCCGTCGCCGTGCCGGGCGTGGTGCTCGGCGCCCGGGGTGCCGGCGCGCACCGTACCGGTGAGGACGAAGCGGGCGGAGCCGGAGGTCATCACGTACTCCGCGTAGTCCTTGAAGCCGGTCTCGGGCCCGCGATAGGCCACCAGCGTCATCCCGAACGCGGTCGAGTAGAAGTGCGCGGCCTGCTTCGCGTTGCCCACCATGAAGGTGAGGTAGTCGATGCCCTTGACCGGGAACGGGTCATGCGAGATGTCGTGCGGCACCGCCCCGACCAGCTCGTCTTCGCTCTGGCTGTCTGCCTGGCTCACTGTCCGGCCGGTGTCCGGCCGCTCCATCGCACGGGTCATAGCGGCAGCATCGCGCCGTGTGCCCTGCTGGGCAACTGCAGCGGTTTCCGCTGGTCACCTTGCACAAACCACTCAGTGTGTACGCCGTTAAGCTGGACAACATGCCCAGTATCGATGCCCTGGACGCTCGACTGATCGCGCTGTTCGCCGACGAACCCCGGATCGGCGTGCTGGAGTGCGCCCGCCGGCTGCAGGTGGCGCGCGGCACCGTACAGGCCCGGCTCGACAAGCTGCAGTCGCGCGGCGTGATCCGCGACTTCGGCCCGTCGGTGTCGCCGGCCGCGCTCGGCTTCGGCGTGACGGCGTTCGTGACCCTGGAGATCCGCCAGTCCCGCGGTCACGACGAGGTGGCCGCGCACCTCGCCGAGATCCCGGAGGTGCTCGAAGTGCACACCGTCACCGGCGCCGGCGATCTGCTCTGCCGCATCGTGGCCCGCTCCAACGCCGACCTGCAGCGCGTCATCGACGGCATCGTCTCGTACGCCGGCATCGTACGAGCCTCCTCCCTGATCGCCCTCGCCGAGCAGATCCCGTACCGGGTGATGCCCCTGGTAGCCGCCGCCGCCGCCGAGCCCGTCCGCTGAGCCCCGTGCCACGGTGGCCCGGGGTTACGGCAGCGAGCCGGGTGCGGCGATCCAGGCGCGCGGCTGGCCGGTGACCTCGCTGACCTGCTCGAAGTCGCGGTCGTAGTGCAGCAGTGTGAGGTCGTGCAGCTGGGCGGCCGCTGCGACCAGCAGGTCGACCGGACCGGCGGATCGGTGCAGACCGCGGCTGGTGAGCGCGGCCTGGGTCTGCGCGGCGTGGTCGAACACCCGATCGGGCATCACCACCCAGGTGAATGTAGACCGAAGCTTGTCCAGCATCACGTCGCGTTCTCGACGGGAACGGGCGGTGTAGAGAAGCTCCAGCTCCGTGACGGGGCAGACCGCCAACAGCCCTGCGTCGCGGGGCTCCGCCCACAGCTGGCCGATAGCCTCATCTCGTGCCAGGCGAAGCAGGGCGCTGGTATCCACCAGGTAGCGAGCGAGGCTCACGGCCGCGGTCGGTAGTTGCGCTTGTCCAGCAGCTCATCGAATTGGCCGGACTTTGCCCGCTCCACTAGCCATTCCCAGGCCTCGGCGCGGCGTAGCCGCTGCGCCACCTCGCGCAGCGCGGTGTTGACGGTGTCCTTCTTGGTGGTGGTGCCGAGCACCTGCGCCGCGTCCGCGAGCGCCTGGTCGTCCACGTCTACGAGGATCTTGGTCACCGCCTCACCTCCGTATATCCCGACTGTCGGGTCAGTATATACGGCGGCGGTGATCGTCATCAGGGACTTAGTCATGCGGAGTACGGTGCCTCGCCGACCGCCGCCAACGCCAGCCGCAGATCGGCGATTGTGGATAACTGAGGGGCCTGGGGACGAGTGTGCGTCGAGTTCGTCGGTGTGGTAGCTAGCCAGCGGGTGCGGCGGCGAGGAGCTTCTCGGCGATGCTGCGTACCTTCGCCGCCAGCTCGGTACGAGGGACGGTCGAGGGGCTCTCGACGCTGAGGAAGACGGTGACGACCAGGTTCTCGGTGCGTACCGCGATGAGGTTCTGGCTGAATCCGTGGTAGCGGTCCAGCGACTTCACGTACGCCTGGTCACCGACGCCGCTGACGTCGCCGTCGTCGTGCATCCGTTCTTCCCTGCCGGCGCGATCAGCGGCGAACCGCTTCGTCGCGGCGGACACCGACTCGTGAGCCGTCGCGGACACTACGAGCAGCGAGCCGAGGTCACCCTCGTACGGCCGCATCCGGAACACGCAGCTGACCGAGCCGGCGACCTCGGGCTCACCGTCGCCGTCCACGTCGCCGTCGGCGTCGTCGAGGTCCGGCTCGGTCTTCTCGATCCTCTCCGCCAGCTGCTTGCCGAGCAGGTCGACGTCGGTGGCCTCGCAGATGTTGAAGTCCTTCACCAGGTACGGGAGCGCGGCGGCGCTCGGCGACGGCGACGTGGTGGCTGCGCCGGTCGGAGCCGCGGTACCCGGCTCGCCGCCGGTCGTGCAGCCGCTGGCCGCCATGGCGACCACGATCGCCAACGTGCCGATGACGCCGGTCAAGGTCCGGTACGAGAACGAGCGGGTATGCGGCACCAGGTGAGCCTAGAGGTCTGGCCGGCGCCGCGGTGGCGGGCAATTCCGTACATGGAGGACGCGTTTCTGGTGGCGAGAGGGGCCGCGCGAGCTTGATCCGTACGCCACACTTGGGTTCTCGCAACAAAGGAGTGACCGATGAGCTTCGCGGTGTTGGGCGACGTGAACTGGCTTGCCGTGATCGTGGCGGCGGTCGCGTACTTCGGGCTGGGCGGGCTGTGGTTCGCCCGGTTCGCGTTCGGGGACATCTGGAGCCGGGCGATCGGGTGGGATACGTCGGGCGAGCAGGCGCCCGGGCCGGAGTACTACATCGGCCCGGCGGTCACCTGCCTGCTCTCCACCATCGCGGTGGCGATGCTGGCGGTAGCCACCGGGACGGACACGTTCGCCGAAGGAATCGTGCTCGGGCTGGTGACAGGGCTCGGGATCTCGGGCGCCGTACTGTTCGTCACCGGCTACTTCGACCCGAAGAAGCCGCAGCCGATGCTGTGGACCGCGATCACCCTCGGCTACCACCTGCTCGGCCTGCTCATCGTCTCGGTGATCCTCGCCCTCTGGCGCTGACCGCAGGCTGCCCCGCGCCGGCACGTACCGCGGCGCGGCGGTGCTCGCTATGGGAGATGCGCGCCCCTACGGTGGGCGGGTGGCGAGCGGATTCGTGGGCAGGCTGCAGACGCTGGTGGGGCTTGCCGGCGTGATCGCGCTGGGGGTGAGCGCCTCCCTGGTGACCGGGATCAACCCGCTGGACTACGCCGACGACATCTTCGCGGGCGCGCTGGACAAGCTGCGTGGAAAGCTGTCCGACCCCAAGCCACAGTGGAGCGAACGGGTGGACGGACGGCCGATCGCCGCCGCGGTCGGGGCCGACCGGGTGGTCGTACTGCTCAACGGTGCGGTGGAGGTACGGCGGCTCAGCGACGGCGGTACGGCGTGGAACCGTACCGTCGACTGGGCTGTCCCGACCGGTGACACCGTGGTCGCGGGACGCGCGAACGGCGGCGGGTACGAAGTGCTCGACACCGGCACCGGCCGGGTCCGGTGGCAGGACACCGGGGCGCGGGAGGCGTGGCCGTACACCGACGTGGTGATCGGGCTGACCTGCAGTGAGGACGGCGACGGCTGCACGCTGCGCGCCAGGGGCACCGGCGACGGGGCGACCCGCTGGTCGGTACGGGTGGACACCGCCGCGCAACGGCTGTCCGGGCACCCGGACATCTCCGAGGTGGTGGACCGGGATCGGATGCTGTCACCGAGCTACCCGGGTGCGGCGCCGCCCCTGGTCGGGCTGGTGGGGGATCGCAACGTGACCGTGGTCGACACCGGGTCGGGCGGCGTACCGGGGCGGCTGCCGGAGGACGCGGAGACCCGGGTGGCGGTCGCCGGTGACCGGGTGCTCGGCGTGACCGCCCGGGCCGCGGACGGCGGCGGCTGCCGGTACTCCGTACGGGCCTGGAACCGCTCCGGCGGCGAGGTCTGGAGCCGTACCGGCTACGACCTGGGGACCGTTTCGGGTTCCGGCTGTGAGCAGCGCGTCGACCCGCTGGTGGCCGGCCAGGTGGTCGCCGCGGTGACGCCCGACGACCGGCCGGTGCTGCTGGACGTACGGTCGGGGAGCGTCCGGTGGACGGGAAGGTCCGGCAGCCGGGTGATCGCCAGCGGCAGCAACCTTGCGGTGGTACGCAGCCGCGACGGTCACCTGATCGCCATCAGCACCGCCAACGGTGCCGTGCTGTGGAGCCGTCCGGCCGGCAAGGACGCCTCGGTGTTCGTGCTGCCCGAGGCTGTAGTGGTCAGGGACGCTGGCCACCTCACCGCGATCGGACCCGGCGGCACGGTACGCAAACGCTGGAAAAGTCAGGCGGCCCCGATCGGTGCCGGCCCCGGCGGCCTGGTGTTGGCCAACGGCCGCACCGTCGGCTACGCGGTTTGGTGAGGGCTCGCTCAGCGCGCCGCTGGCGACGTTCTCCTCCTTGCCGGTGGCTCCGCCACAGGCGGCGTCGTCGGCCTTGCCAGCGACACGCTGAGCGGGCCTCATTTGATACAGATTAGGCTCCGGTCATGCCGGAATTCATGTATACAGACCTGCTGCCGCTGGGTGACGACACCACCGAGTATCGGCTGGTCACGGCCGACGGGGTCGGCGTCACAGAGGCGGCGGGGCGGCGGTTTCTGACGGTCGAGGCGGAGGCGCTGCGGCTGCTCACCGCGACCGCGATGCAGGACATCGCGCACTTCCTGCGGCCGGCGCACCTGGCGCAGCTGCGGTCCATCATCGACGATCCGGAGGCGTCGGCGAACGACAGGTTCGTCGCGCTCGACCTGCTGCGCAACGCGAACATCGCCGCGGCGGGCGTACTGCCGATGTGCCAGGACACCGGTACGGCGATCGTGATGGGCAAGCGCGGCGGCTCGGTGCTCACCGACGGCCGCGACGCCGAGCACATCGCGCGCGGGGTGCATGACGCGTACACCACATTGAATCTCCGGTATTCGCAGCTCGCACCGCTGACCATGTGGGACGAGAAGAACACCGGCTCCAACCTCCCCGCCCAGATCGAGCTGTACGCCGACGGTGCCCACGACGCGTACAAGTTCCTGTTCATGGCGAAGGGCGGCGGCTCGGCGAACAAGAGTTTCCTGTACCAGGAGACCAAGGCGGTGCTGAACCCGAAGCGGATGATGTCCTTCCTGGACGAGAAGCTGCGCTCGCTCGGCACCGCCGCGTGCCCGCCGTACCACCTGGCGATCGTGGTCGGCGGCACCAGCGCCGAGTACGCCCTGAAGACCGCCAAGTACGCCTCCGCGCACTACCTCGATTCGCTGCCGACGACGGGATCCCCGGACGGGCACGGCTTCCGGGACGTCGAGCTGGAGCAGCAGGTGCACCAGCTGACCCGGGAGTTCGGGATCGGGGCGCAGTTCGGCGGCAAGTACTTCTGCCACGACGTACGGGTGATCCGGCTGCCCCGGCACGGTGCCTCCTGCCCGGTGGCGATCGCGGTCTCCTGCTCCGCCGACCGGCAGGCGCTCGGCAAGATCACGTCGGACGGCATCTACCTGGAGCAGCTGGAGCGGGACCCGGCGCGGTTCCTGCCCGACGTCGAGCCGTTGCAACTGTCGGACGATGGCGGTGTCATCAGAGTCGACCTCAACCGGCCGATGGACGAGATCCGCGCCGAGCTGTCGCGGTACCCGGTGAAGACCCGGCTCTCGCTCACCGGTCCGCTGGTGGTCGCCCGGGACATCGCGCACGCGAAGATCGCCGAGCGGCTCGAGGCGGGGGAGGGGATGCCGGACTACCTGCGGGACCACGCCGTCTACTACGCCGGCCCGGCGAAGACACCCGAGGGGTACGCCAGCGGCTCCTTCGGTCCGACCACCGCCGGCCGGATGGACTCGTATGTGGGGCAGTTCCAGGCCGCGGGCGGTTCGCTGGTGATGCTCGCCAAGGGCAACCGGTCGAAGCAGGTCACCGAGGCCTGCCAGCAGTACGGCGGCTTCTACCTCGGCTCGATCGGCGGCCCCGCCGCACGGCTCGCCCAGGACTGCATCAAGCAGGTCGACGTCCTGGAGTATCCCGAGCTCGGGATGGAGGCGGTGTGGAAGATCGAAGTGGAGGACTTCCCGGCGTTCATCGTGGTGGACGACAAGGGCAACGACTTCTTCGCCGAGACCTCCCGCCCAGCCGCCAAGCCGATCCTCACCATCACCACCCGCTAACCCGTTGTCGGCAGGTCCGTCCCTGGTCCTAGAGGTCTTGAGGCGGCGGGGGTAGTGGCAGACGGCGGCGGAGGTAGTGGCAGACGGCGGCGGGGGTGGTGGCAGACGGCTTGGGGTGAGTGGCGCGCGCCTCGACGCGAGAAGGGCGGTCGCGCGTGAGCGCGGCCGCCCTTCCCGGACGTGGTACGGGTGTTACTTGGTGCTGATCACCACGGTCTTGGCGACCTTGTCGTGCCAGCCCTGCTGCTTGCCGCTGTTGTCGAAGAACGGCGACAGGTAAACCACCAGTGCGCCGATACCGCACAGCAGACCGCCGGCGAAGGGAATCAGCCAGCGCATGAACGCCGGTCCGAAGCCCGGGATCTGGCCGGTGGTCTCGTCGACCACCTTGACCCCCAGCCACTGCTTGCCGAACGTGGCGCCCCTGGCGCCGATCATGCCGATCTCGTAGCCGATGATCGCGAGGACGAAAACCACCTCGAGGATCAGTACGACGAAACCAGCGGTTCGGGCCGCTTCCGGGTCGCCGCCGCCACCGAGCGCGATGCTGATGATGCAGATCAGGATCCCAAAGGGGACACCGAGGAGCAGGCCGTCGAGCAGTCGGGCGAGGAAACGGGTGCCCATACTCGCCGGCTGGCCCACGCCGCCGGGGGTGCCGTACCCACCCGCGGGGGGCTGGCCGTACCCGCCGTACTGCTGGGGCGGCGGTGCCTGGTAGCCGCCAGGCTGTTGTCCGCCGTACTCAGGCTGCTGCGGCTGCTGCGGCTGCTGCGGTGCCCCATAACCTGGCTGGCCACCGTAACCGGGTTGCTGTTGCCCGCCAGGCTGGCCGCCGTACGGGTCGTTCGGATAGGTCATCGGAGAAACCCCCGGGTTGCTGGTCTAGGGTCACGTCCGCTTTGTGAAACGGGCGCCGCTGGCAAACTACCAGGTCTCACGCACCGGGAGGTGGGACCCTCCGTGCGTGTCCCGGGTTCTCGACACGTACAGCTAGCTGATGATCGCGATCTGTCGAATTGACCGGTTTCACCCACCTCCGTCGAAGCGGCTCCGCGGCGGTGAGATCGCTGCGTGGCGGCGGCGTGCGAGGCACGATGTGGGTATGACGAGCACAGAGACGTACCGGGTGGAACGCGACACGATGGGCGAGGTACGGGTGCCCGCCTGGGCGAAGTGGCGGGCACAGACCCAGCGGGCGGTGGAGAACTTCCCGATCTCGGGCGCCGTACTGGAGCCGGCGCACATCGCGGCGCTGGCGCAGATCAAGGCCGCAGCGGCGACGGTGAACGCCGAGCTGGGTGTGATCCCGGCGGACGCCGCCGAGGCGATCGTCGCCGCCGCGGGACAGGTCGCCGAGGGGAGGTACGACGCGCACTTCCCGATCGACGTGTTCCAGACCGGCTCCGGGACCTCGTCCAACATGAACACCAACGAGGTGATCGCGACCCTGGCGAGCGAGGCCACCGGCACCCCCGTACACCCGAATGACCATGTGAACGCGTCGCAGTCGTCCAACGACGTGTTCCCGTCGTCGATCCATCTCGCCGCGACCGCCGCCGTCACGCATCAGCTGTTGCCGGCGCTGACCGACCTGGCAGAGGCGCTCGAAGACAAGGCGGCCGAGTTCGCCGACGTGGTGAAGTCCGGGCGTACCCATCTGATGGACGCCACGCCGGTCACCCTGGGCCAGGAGTTCGCCGGGTACGCCGCCCAGGTCCGGTACGGCGTCGAGCGGGTCACCGCCAGCCTGCCCCGGGTGGCGGAGCTGCCGCTGGGGGGCACCGCGGTGGGCACCGGGATCAATACGCCGCCCGAGTTCGCCGCCAGGGTGATCGAGGAGCTGCGCCAGGTCACCGGGCTGCCGCTCACCGAGGCGCGGGACCACTTCGAGGCGCAGGGCGCGCGGGACGGGCTGGTGGAGTTGTCGGGGCAGCTGCGTACCATCGCGGTCGGGCTTTTCAAGATCGCCAATGACATCCGCTGGTTGGGCTCCGGGCCGCGCGCCGGGCTGGCCGAGCTGCACCTGCCGGACCTGCAGCCGGGCTCGTCGATCATGCCGGGCAAGGTGAACCCGGTGCTCTGCGAGGCGGTACGCCAGGTCAGCGCGCAGGTGATCGGCAACGACGCCGCGGTCGCGTTCTCCGGCGCCGCCGGCGACTTCGAGCTGAACGTGATGCTGCCGGTGATGGCGCGCAACGTGCTGGAGTCGATCCGGCTGCTCGGCAACGTGTGCCGGCTCTTCGCCGACCGCTGCGTCGCGGGGATCACCGCAAACCCAGAACGCTGCCGGGAGTACGCCGAGAGCTCGCCCTCGATCGTCACCCCACTCAACCGTTTCCTGGGGTACGAGGAGGGCGCCGCGATCGCCAAGCAGGCCCTCGCCGAGCGCAAGACGATCCGTGAGGTGGTGATCGAACGGGGCCACGTCGCGGCGGGCCGGATCACCGAACAGCAGCTCGACGAGACGCTCGACGTACTGCGGATGACCCGGCCCTAACGGCGTGCACCAAGCCGTAAATGATCCTTAAGCCCGGCCTCGTTCGGGTTTTCCCCTCTGGTGGTGGACCGGCGCCTGACGTTAGATCCCCGGGATAGGTCCCACCACCAGGGGAGGAAATTCGTGAGAATCCGCCACATACTGGCCGGTGCCGCCGCGGCTACCGCCGCCGTGGCCTCGGCCATCGTGTTGCCGATGACGGCAACCGCGGGCGAGAGCACCGAGTACACCGTGCTCGCCGAGCCCGGGGTTTCCGGCGCCGATGCGGTGGCCGCGATCGAGGCCGCCGGCGGCGAGATCGTCAGCCGTAACGACGCCGTGGGTATGTACCGCGTGGTCTCCAGCGACAAGACCTTCGCCGCCGACGCGCGCAAGGCCGGTGAGCTCGTCGGGGCGGCACGGCGTACCCCCATCGGATACGCGCCGAAGGTGCGACCCACCGCGCCGGATCCGGTCGAGGCCGAGCACCTGACCGCCGCAGGCCGCAAGGCTCGCGGCGCCTCCGCCGCGAAGGCTGGCGCCACCGCCGGGATGGACCCGCTGGACGACAAGCTGTGGGGCCTGGGCATGGTCAAGTCCGACCAGGCGCGGGGCACCAACCCGGGCAGCAAGCAGGTGAAGGTCGGCATCCTCGACACCGGGCTGGACGCCAGCAACCCGGACCTCGCCGCCAACTTCGACGCCGGGGCCTCGCGCAACTTCGCCAAGGACATGACCGACATCGACGGCCCGTGCGAGGTGGCGAGCTGCCTCGACCCGGTCGGCACCGACGACGGCGGCCACGGCACCCACGTCGCCGGTACGGTCGGCGCCGCCGCCAACGGCTTCGGACTCTCCGGCGTCGCCCCCAACGTGTCGCTGGTCGAGCTCAAGGGCGGCCAGGACTCCGGGTACTTCTTCCTGGAGCCCACCGTGAACGCGCTGACGTACGCCGGCGACGCCGGCCTGGACGTGGTCAACATGTCCTTCTACGTCGACCCGTGGCTGTACAACTGCCTGAACGCTCCGGAGGACTCCGACGAGGCCCGGATCGAGCAGATGGTGATCATCGCCGGCATGACCCGCGCCCTGGACTACGCCCACCACAAGGGCGTCACGCTGGTCGGCGCGCTCGGCAACAACCACGAGGACCTGGGCGACCCGCGTACCGACACCTCCAGCCCGGACTACCCGGCGGACACGGCGTACCCGCGGACCATCGACAACGACAGCTGCTGGGACCTGCCCGTGGAGGGGCCGCACGTGATCGGCGTGTCCTCGCTCGGCCCGTCGGGCAAGAAGTCGGACTTCTCCAACTACGGCACCGAGCAGATCTCGGTGGCGGCGCCGGGCGGCTGGTTCCGCGACGGGTACGGCACGCCGACGTTCCGTACGCCGGGCAACATGATCCTCTCCGCGTACCCGAAGAAGGTGCTGCAGGAGGAAGGGCTGGTCGACGCGGACGGCAACATCACGCCGGGCGGCGCAGGCGCCGTGTTCAAGGACTGCACCACGTCCGGTGAATGCGGCTACTACACCTTCCTGCAGGGCACCTCGATGGCCGCGCCCCACGCCTCCGGGGTCGCGTCGCTGATCGTCAGCGCGCACGGCTCGGCGTCCGGCTCCGGCTTCGGGCTGGCCCCGTCCAAGGTGGAGAAACACCTCTACAAGACCGCCGACACGCACGCCTGCCCGACGCCTCGGCTGCAGACGTACACCAACGAGGGCCGCTCGCCGGAGTTCAACGCCTACTGCGAGGGCGGCGAGAAGTTCAACGGCTTCTACGGGTACGGCATCGTCGACGCCTACGCCGCCGTGACAACTCCCCTGAGGTAGCCGCCGTCGCCGGTCACCCTGGAAAGGTAGATCGCGATTTCGGGTCCGGATGTGTGGTTGAGCTGCACATCCGGACCCGAAACAGTGATCAACGCAGGGCGCGGCTGATCTGGTCGGCGGTGGCGATCACCTGGGGGCCGATCTCTTCGGGGTTCAGGGAGCCGAGGGCGACCACGCCGACGCTGGCCTCCAGGCCTTCTACCCCGAGCACCGGCGCGGCCACGCCGTGGGCGCCGGGCTGCAGCTCGCCTTCGGAGGTGACGTACCCAGCGGCGCCGTCGCGGCCGGCGATGATCGCCCGGCCCGCCGCGCCCAGCTCCAGCGGGTGCCGCGACCCCGTCCGGTACGCCACGTGGAACTGGGTCCAGCTCGGCTCCACCACCAGCAGCGCCAGCGCCTCGCCGCCGTCGGCGATCGTGAGGTGCGCGGTGGCGCCCGCCTTCTCGGCGAGCCGCCGCAACGGGGGCAGCGCCGCGTTCGAGATCAACGGCTGCGCCCGCTGCGCCAGCTCCAGCACCGCCATGCCGAGCCGCAGCCGGCCCTCGGAGTCCCGCCGTAGCAGGCTGTGGTCACCGAGCGTGGCCACCAGCCGGTAGACCACCGTACGGCCGACGCCCAGCCGGTGCGCCGCCTCGGTGATCGTCAGCCCGCCGGGGGTGTCCGCGACCAGCGCCAGCAGCCGCAGCCCCCGGTCCAGGGTCTGCGCGGTCTCACGCCGCGGCGTCGTCTCCACGCCAGTGACCTTACGACTTGGTGCACGATAGCGCCGGAGCGAGCCGAGGCCCGTTCGCCGGTCCGGCAAGGCGGAGGGTTGCCCGGATACCGGTGTTGTATCCGGG
>JBOGDF010000079.1:0-17352 GCA_050701635.1 Micromonosporaceae bacterium
GTGTCGGCGTCGCCGGTGTTCGCGCCACCCGCCAGGCCGGCACCACCGGGTCCCGCCGATCCCCGGCCGCCGTTCGCGCCCCGGTCACCCTCCGGTGCGCCGGCCGCACTGCCGCCCGCGCCATCGCCGAACGGGGGCGGCGGCACCGGGCCGTTCTCGGTCATCGGAAGTCAGCCGCTCGCCGCGGCGTACGGGTCCGCGGCTCCGGACCAGACGGACGCGGAGCTCAGTCTGCTGACGCCGGACGAGCTGCCGACCCGTCCGGCGGTACGCCCGCCCACCGCACCGCACCGCTCCGAGCCGCCGACCTCCGGGCCACCGGCTTCCGGGCCCGGCGCCCGGGACGACGACCCGCGCCTGGTCGAGCCGACCAGCCCCAACCTGCGGCGTCATGCCCAGCCCGAGCCACGTACGGACTCCTCCCCCGGTCGGCTCGGTGCCCTGATCGAGTTCCCGCGTTCCGCGCGGCGCAACGTACCGGAGCAGCACCTCCCGCCCCGGATCGGCGAGCAGCCCCGCCGGGACACCGAGGACGAGCCCACCCAGGAGTACCGGCCGCCGAGTCCGCGGCAGGCGCAGGGCACCACGTCGACCCCGATCGCCGACGGCGACGGGGATCTGCTGATCTTCGCGCAGGCGCGATCGGCCTGGTTCACCGGCGACGAGGAATCCCCGTCGGTCGGCGAGGACTGGCGTACGGAGGCCGACGTCGGCTGGAACGCCGCCGAGGCGGCCAGCAGTCCCACGGTCGGCGGCACCACCCGCAGCGGGCTACCCCGCCGGGTCCCCAGCGCCAACCTCGTGCCGGGCACCGCGCCGCAACGAGATCGCGACCACGTCCACCCGATCAATCGCGACGCGGCCCAGCTCGCCGCCCACACCGCGGGCTACTTCCGCGGCTGGAATCGCGCCCGGCAGGACGCCCACGAGGCGCCAGACTATCCGTCGGTGCGACATCAGTGACCGACCTGGGCGTCTACCGTCGCAGCGTCGGGATGCTGCTGGCGTCCCTTGTGGCACGTACGCCCGGACTGGCTCACGCCGTCCTGCTCTCCGCCCAGGGCGTACCGGTAGCGACGTCATCGGCACTCCCCGCAGCCCGCGCTGAGCAGCTGGCCGCGATCGGCGCGGGGCTGCTCAGCCTCGCCGACGGCACGGCACGATGCATGTCCGCCGGGGCGCCGCGTCAGGTGATCGTGGAGATGCACGAAGGCGTCCTGCTCACCGCCCCGGTCGCACCGCAGCTGCACCTCGCGCTGCTCGCCACCAGCGGCTGCAGCCGGGAACAGCTGGGGTACGAGCTGCGCCGGTTCTCCGCGGACGTCGGCCCCATGCTCGGCCCCGACAGCTGATAACGCGCCCGCCCGGGGACCGGCACGCCCCAGCCCGATCAGCGGACCGGGGCGCCTGACGGGTCAGCGGACCGGGGCGCCTGGAGCTTCGGTCATCGGGCGGGAACGCCGCATCGACAGCACGTACTCCACCAGCGAGATCAACACCTGCTTGGTCGACTCCCGGCTGCGCGCGTCACACGGCACCACCGGAGTGTCGCCGCTGATCGCCAGCGCTTCCCGTACGTCGTCCGGGCTGTGCAGCTGTACGCCGTCGAAGCAGTTGATCGCCACCAGGTACGGCAGCCGCCGGTGCTCGAAGAAGTCGATCGCGGCAAAGCAGTCCGCGAGCCGGCGGGTGTCCACCATGACGACCGCGCCGATGGCCCCGCGTACCAGTTCGTCCCACATGAACCAGAAGCGGGTCTGGCCAGGGGTGCCGAACAGATACAGGATCAGGTCCTGGTCGATCGAGATCCGGCCGAAGTCCATGGCGACCGTGGTGGTGGTCTTGCCAGGGACGTCGCGGTTGTCGTCGACCCCCACCCCGGCCGATGTCATGATCGCCTCGGTGGTCAACGGCGTGATCTCCGAAACCGATCCGACCAGCGTGGTCTTGCCGACGCCGAATCCGCCAGCGATCACAATCTTCGCTGACGTGACACGTCCGCCTGCCCGACGATTGGCCACGTCAGAGCCTCCGAAGTCCACTCAGCACCCTCTCCAGCAGTTCTGTGCCGACGGCGTCATTGCTGTCCAGCGCGGTCGGTTCGTATACCGCAAGCAGCCCTTCGGCCGCCATGTCTGCTACCAACACCTTCGCGACCCCGAGCGCCATCTTCATGCGCGCCGAGATCTCCGCCAACGACTGCAGGTTTCCGTCGCACAGACTAGCGATCACCTGCTGCTCACGGCCGATCAACGTGACGTACTGGCGCCCCCGGTCGGTCGTCTCGACCAACGCCTCCATGGCGATCTCGACCCGCGGCCTGGTACGGCCACGAGTCACAGCGTACGGCCGGACCAGCGCCCCGGTGGGCTCACCGTGGTCGTCGCGCATCGCGCTCACATCCCCGAATGGTTTCTCGTCACGTCTACCTCGTCACGTCGTGTCGGCCGGTATCGCCCCTCCCGTTACGGCATCACCGTCCGTGGGCTCGGAGTGAGCGCGTCGCCGACCCGGTCGACGAGCAACGCCATCTCGTACCCCACCTGTCCTACGTCACAGCTGCGGGACGCCAGCACCGCGAACGACGACCCGTCGCTGATCGACATCAGGAACAGGAATCCGTTGTCCATCTCGACCACCGTCTGCAGCACCGCTCCACCCTCGAAGCAGCGGGAGGCGCCCTGGGTGAGGCTCACCAGCCCCGACGCGATCGCGGCGAGCTGGTCGGCGCGGTCGCGCGGCAGATCCCGGGATGCGGCCAGCAACAGCCCGTCCGCGGACACTGCCACGGCGTGGGCCACACCCGGGACACGGTCGGCGAAGTTGCTCAGCAGCCAACCGAGGTCCTGCGTGCTGATCTGCTGCGTCGTCATGCCTGCTCCTTGCCTGGGTCCTCTTCACTGCCTGTCCGCGCCGACGTTTGCCGGCCACGCTGAACCCCGCGATGGTAAGCCGAAAGCAGGCCGCGCACCGCGTCCGGCGAACGATTGCGAGCGCCAGCCACCGAGATATCGACGCCGCCCGGCACCAGCTGCGCCATCGGCACCCGCTTCGGAAGACCGGCCCCGGTGGTATCGGTGTCCGCCACGTCCGCCGCAGCGGTGGCAGCGGTGGCAGCCCGCCATCCGTCATCGGCCGCAGTCTGCCACGCGCCCTCACCCACCGGAACTGACGGCCCGGCTTCGGCCGCCTGCGGCGCCGGGGCGGCCGCGGGCGGAGCGCTCTCGGCTTTCGCCGCGGTCTTGCGCTGTACGGGCGGCAAGGTCTTGGTAGCGCCGGCGGTGTCCGTGGCCTGGGCGCGCTTCGTACCACCGCGTCCCGCCGGGCGGGAAGGCTGCTTGGTACGGAACCACGCCGACTCGACCTCTCGGAAGATCGGCAGCTCCATCGTGTCGTCCACGTTGGGCGGAATCAGCGAGGGATCCGTGGCGGCTCCCACGGTCGCCTGCCGCCCCGCCGGGGCGGAAGCGCCGTCGGCCTCTGCGCCGGCGCGCTGGGGCGCGCCGTTCGGCTGCGGCTGCGGGCGGGCGGCAGCGGGCTGTTCCACCACAGGGAAGCCGCCGCTGGCGGCGTTCAGCGCCTCGGACACCGGACGCGCGGTCGTGTCGGAGGTGCCCATCGACACCTCGACGCGATGGATCGGCTGGCGCGGATCGACCGGACCGGACGCGTGGTCTGACCGGGGGCTGGGCCCCGCGGCCGGCCGCCGCGTCAAGACCTCGTCCGCCGGGTTCGGCGGGCCACCGGGCGTTCCGGCCGACGCTGTGGGGAGCGGTTGGCCGTCGGGCGACATCTGCTCACCCGGACGACGCCGTGGCAGATGCCCGTCGCCGTTGCCGCTGAGCCCACCGGACATCGCCGCGCCGGCGTCGAACCGGTCCGGTACGGGCATCGCGGGCGTGGCCGGGGCACCGCCGGGGCGGTCCCATGCCGGCGGGGTGGCCCAGTGGGGAGCCCCGGGCGGCGACCACTGACCACTCCCGCTGGGCTGCCAGCCCTGCGGCGGGCCGTCGGCGGAGCCCTCGAGCGCCAGTGGCGACCTGGCCTGCGGCAACCCGAGGGTGTGCTGCCGACCCGCACGCTGCGGCAGGATCAGGGCACCCGCGGGCAGGATGACGTCGGCGATGGTGCCGCGGTCACGAGCGGCGCGAAGCTCGACCCGGATCCCGTGCCGGGTGGCCAGCCGACCGACCACGACCAGGCCCATCATCCGGGACACCGCGACGTCGACCAGAGGCGGACTCGCCAGCCGGGTGTTCAGCTCGGCGAGCTGCTCGGCCGAGATGCCGATGCCCCGGTCCTCGATCTGCAGGATCGCGCGGTCCCCGGCCCGCCGGGCGTCGACCACCACGACGGTGTCGGGCGGCGAGAAGGACGTCGCGTTGTCGAACAGCTCGGCCAGCAGGTGTACGACGTCGTTGACCGCGTGCGGCGCCACCTCGACGTCGCGGTCCACGATGCCGAACTCGATCCGGATGTACTGCTCCACCTCGGACTGCGCGGCCCGCAGGACGTCCGACAGCGGGGCCGGCTCGCGCTGCACCCGGGTCGAGTCGGCACCGGCGAGCACCAGCAGGTTCTCGTCGTTCCGGCGCATCCGGGTGGCCAGGTGGTCGAGCTGGAACAGCTGAGCCAACCGGTCCGGGTCCTCTTCGCCGCGCTCCAGGCGGTCCAGATGACCGATCAGCCGGTCCACCAGCGCCTGGCTTCGACGGGCCAGGTTGATGAACATGGTGGCGACGTTCGCCCGCAGGGCGGCCTGCTCGGCCGCGATCCGTACGGCTTCCCGGTGCACCACGTTGAACGCCTGCGAGACCTGCCCGATCTCGTCGCGGCCGCGTACCTGCACCGGGTCCTTGACGCTGGCGGCCACTTGATCAGGAGTCAGCTCACCGAGCGTCTCCGGATTTCGCAGCCGGGCGACGGACTGGGGCAGGCTCTCGTACGCCACCGCCAGCGCGCCTTCCCGGAGGCGTCGCAGCGACCGGGCCATCGAGCGGGCGATCAGCAGTGCGATCAGCGCCGCGACGAACAGCACCAGCAACACGGTCAGACCCTCGGCGAGCAGCTGCTGGACCAGGGTGTCCTTCTGGTGCTGGACCTTGGCCTGGAACTCCTCGTCGAGCCGTTGCTCCACCTCGCGTACCAGAGCGACCCGGGTGGTCATCGCGTCGACCCACTCGGCGAGCCCCGCGCCTCCGCTGAGCTTGATCGCCTGGCCGGGCAGCACCTTCTGGATCTCGGTCTGGTAGCGCTCGGCGGCCTGCACCTGGGCCTGGATCTCCGCGTTGGTGCTCGCGTCCAGGTCCTTGCCGCCGAGCAGTACACCGTTCAGCCTGACCTCGTCCTTGGAGGCGTCCTTGCCGTACCCCTCACCGGCGGCGGTGCGCTGGAAGTCGTTGAGGTGCCGTTCTTCCGCGGCGTTGGTGAAGGCTCGGTAGGACTCGTCCTGGCCGGCGATGGTGGCCGCGAACTCGCGCAGCTCGTACCGGGTGCTCGTCCTGGTGGCGAGCAGACCGGCGCCCTTCACCTGCTCGAGCGCCGCATACTCGGTGTACGAGGAGATGGCCGCTGCGGCACGGGCCAGGTCGGCGGCCTCGGCGTCGCCGGCGATGTGGGCCAGGCTCTCCCGGTACGCGATCAGGTTCGCGATCAGGATCCGGTATTCGAACACCGCCGCGGTGAGCGACAACTTGTTGCGCGCGTCGACCGCGTCCCGCAGGTCGTCGAGCTCGCGGATCTCCAGCTGGCCGTCGATGCGGCTCAGCAGGTCCTTCAGGTTCGGCTCGACGGAGGACAGCTCGCCGCGCGCATCGGCGTACGCGGTGATGCTCTTGTCGGTCCGCTGCTTCTGCTCGTCGTACGCCGACTTGAAGGTCTTCCGGTCCGCTTCCTCGCCGACCAGGTAGGCGGCGGCGAGCGAACGTTCGGACTGCAGCTGCTCGGCGAGCTCCGCGGCTCGCTGCGACACCTTCGCGTACCGCATCGCGTCTTCGGCCTGGATGACGCTCTGGCCAGCCTCGGCCAACCGCACCACCGCAAGCCCGACCAGCGCCACGATCGGAATGATCAGGATCAGACCGAGCTTGGAGCGGATCCGGACGTTGCGTAGCCGCGGCAGTAGCCCACGACGCGGTGGGACCGCCTTCGCGGTGTTAACCCGCTTGATCAACTAGCGACCCTCCAGTACGGGTATCTGCGTTGCGTCCAGACGAGATTGCGGGTCGTTCTTCCCAGGTCGAACCCCCGAGATTCCACCACGCCACCTCTCAAATCAAAAGACCAGATGCGGTGCCGACTGCCTGCGGTATGAACTTATGCAGCAGAGAACCGGCGAGTCGTCGCCGGTTGTACCTGGGGAGCTACGCTCCGTGCCTCTAGCCGCATAGTGCCTCCGTGATTCTCCCCTGGGTGACGACAGAATGCCATTGTGTGGGCTGCCTCACTTTCCGATCCCCCACACTCACGGATTGTGCACAGTGGACCCGTTTCGGGGGTACGCCGCCCGGCGGAGGTACCCGTACACAGAGTGGCGCGGCTATCATCACGCGACGTCGTTAAATGTCTGCCCTGTGACGACGGGCGGGGGTCCAGAAGGGGAACCAGTATGCCCAGCTATGACCGTCGAGGCTTTCTGCGGTTGTCCGGTACGGCCGCCGTCGCCGGCACCCTCGCCAGCGCCTGCAGCGCCTCCGGTCTCGGCGCCAGTACCAAGAAGGCCGATCCGGCCCGGCCGGTCAAGATCGGCCTGATCCTGCCGGAGCAGGGCGTGTACGCCGCCCTGGGCGCGGACCAGCTCAACGGCTGGAGCCTGTTCCTGAAGCTCAACGACGGCATGCTGGGCGGCCGCGAGGTCCAGGTCATCACCGCCGACGAAGGCGACGGCAAGAAACCCGAGATCGCCACCGCGAGCGCCAAGCGGCTGCTGCAAGAAGGCGTCGACGTCGCCTGCGGCATCATCAGCTCCGCCAATATGGCCGCGGTCCAGCCGCTGTTCACCGCCGCCAAGGTGCCGTTCGTCAGCACCAACGCGAGCCCGGAGGCGGTGCAGGGCAAGGCGTTCGGCTGGCGGGCCTCGTTCGTGAACAACCACGCCGGCGTCGCGCTCGGCGCTTACATGGCCGAAAATGCCGGTGGCCCGGTCGCGGTGGTCGCCGCCAACTACCCCGCCGGCGTGGACTACGTCAAGGGACTACAGGCCACCTTCTTCCCCGCCGGCGGCGTGATGGCGGGCAAACCGATCATGACCGAGTTCCCGATCGGGGGTAAGTCGTACCAGCCGTACCTGGAGCAGATCGACGAGCTCAAGCCGAAGGCGGTGTACGCGTTCTTCGCCGGCGCCGACGCGGTGAAGTTCGTCAAGGAGTACAAGAAGTTCGGGCTGGCCGAGAAGTACCAGCTGTACGCGCCCGGCTATCTCACCGAGGGCGGTGTGCTGGAGAAGCAGGGCGAAGCCGCCCGGGGCATCCTGAACTCCCTGCACTACGCCCCCAACCTGGACAACGCGGCCAACCGGAGGTTCGTGCTGGAGTTCCAGAAGGTCTACCCGTACTCGCCCACCTGCTTCTCGCTGGCGGCGTACGACACGCTGTGGGTGCTGGACAAGGCGATCCAGAACGCCGGCACCAAGCTCGACCCGGTGGTGCTCGACGAGGAGATCGGGCGGGTGGGTCAGATCGACAGCCCGCGCGGGCCGTGGGAGTTCGGCAAGAACCGTTCCCCGGTGCAGAAGTGGTATCTGCGGAAGGTCACCAACGACGGGGACGTCCTGGCGAATGTCGTGATCGACGAGCTGGCCACCCTGGGCGACAAGGCCTAGGCCGAGCATCCGATTTCGCGGTATTGATCGCACTGCGTGCTCCGTGCAACACAGGCGACGATCACACCGATATCATCTGCGCGACATCGACCGAGCAGAACGAATGGGCCTTCTGCTGGCGGACCAATCGAGATTACGATCCGTGCGCACGACGCGTCGGGGGAAGAAGGGACTGACCATGGCAGATTTCGACCGTAGAGGTTTCTTGCGGTTGACCGGGGCCGCGGCGGCGACCAGCATGCTGGCCACCGCCTGCAGCGGCTCCAGCCTGGGCGACGACGCCGGCGACGCGGACGGACCGGTGAAGATCGGGCTGCTGCTCCCGGAAGCCGGCGTCTACAAGGCGCTCGGCGACGACCAGCGGATGGGCTGGGACCTCTTCCTCAAGCAGAACGGCAACAAGCTCGGCGGCCGTGAAGTCAAGATCGTCACCGCCGACGAGGGCGAGACCCCGGAGACCAGCAAGGCGAGCGCCGAGAAGCTGCTCAAGCAGGAGAAGTGCCACGTCGTACTCGGCGTGATCAGCTCCGGCAACCTGATCGCGATCCAGGACATGTTCACCGAGGCCAAGGTGCCGCTGATCAGCACCAACGCCTCGCCGTCGAAGGTGCAGGGTCAGGCGTACGGGTGGCGTACGTCGTTCGTCAACGACCACGCCGGGATCGCGATCGGCGAGCACATGGCCAAGGAGGCCGGCGGTCCGGTGGCGCTGATCGTCGCCGACTACGCGGCCGGCCACGACTACGCCGCCGGGATGCAGAAGTCCTTCGTACCGGCCGGCGGGAAGCTCGCGGGCGAGCCGATCCTGGCGCCGTTCCCGATCGGCGGCAAGTCGTTCCAGCCGTACCTGCAGCAGATCGAGAAGCGCAAGCCGAAGGCGGTGTACGCGTTCTTCGCCGGCGCCGACGCGGTGAAGTTCGTCAAGGAGTACGACAAGTTCGGCCTGGCGAAGAAGTACAAGCTGTACGCGCCGGGCTTCCTGGTGGAGGGCGGCGTACTGAAGGCGCAGGGCGCGTCGGCGGTGGGCATCGTCAACGCCCTGCACTACTCCTCCGCGCTGGACAACGACCTGAACCGGGCGTTCGTCTCCGAGTTCAGCAAGGCCAACGGCCGGCCCCCGACCTGCTTCTCGGTGGCCACGTACGACGCGGGCCAGGTGCTGGACCGGGCGATCAAGGCGACCGGCGACAAGTTCAGCTCCGAGGCGCTGGAGACGGAGCTGGGCAAGCTGGGCGACATCAAGAGCCCGCGCGGCACCTGGAAGTTCGGTGACCACCGCTCCCCGGTGCAACAGTGGTACCTGCGCGAGGTGAAGGCGGACGGCGACAAGGTCGGCAACGTCGTGGTCGGCGAGCTGGGCGTACTCGGCGAATGATCGAGGCGTTGGGGGCGGTACGCCGGGCGACCGGCGTACCGCCCCTGTTCTGTCACACCGGGGCGGGTTCATGGGCGTAGTCGGTTGGTTCGACGCCAACCTGGTGAGCATCGTCGACGGCGTGGCGTACGGCCTGCTGCTGTTCACACTCGCGGCGGGGCTGTCGCTGGTGTTCGGGATGATGGACGTCCTCAACCTGGCGCACGGCACGCTGTATCTCGGGGGCGCGTACCTCACCTTCCTGATCTCCGGCGGAGGCTGGTTCGGCTTCTTCGCCGCGGTGACGGCCGGGATCGTGTTCGGTGCTCTCGGCGGCATGGTGCTGACCGCGATGACCCAGCCGCTGGCCAGCCGGGGACACCTCGATCAGGCGCTGCTCACCGTCGGGGTGGCGCTGCTCGGCAGTGAGGTCTTCCTGATGGTCTCCGGCGGCGACCCGCTGCCCGCCTCGGAGCCGGCGGCGCTGGACGGCTCGCTGTCGGTGCTGGGGCACACGTACCCCACGTATCGGTTGGTTTTCATCGGTGTGGCGGCGGTGCTGGCCGCACTGGTCTACCTGATCTTCGAACGCTCCACCCTGGGCGCCCTGGTACGCGCCACCGTCGCCGACCGGGAGATGGTGCACGCGCTCGGGGTCGACACCCGCAAGGTGCTGCTCGGCGTGTTCGCCTTCGGCGGCGCGCTGGCCACGGTCGGTGGCGTGCTGGGCGCACCGATCATCGGGCCCGCCCCCGGGGTGGACGAGAACGTGCTGGTGCTCTCGCTCGTGGTGGTCGTCGTGGGCGGCCTGGGCTCGATCCGCGGCGCGTTGCTGGGTGCGCTCTACATCGGGCAGGTGCAGAGCCTTGGCGTGGCGCTGATCCCCACGTACGCCCCCTTCCTGGTCTTCGGGTCGATGTTCCTCGTGCTCGCGCTACGGCCGCAGGGCCTGGTCTCGATCGCGAGGTCGGCGTGACGGCCCCGGAGACAGCGACCGGCGTGCGGCGCTGGCTCGGGCTGGCGCCGGTCGCCGCCGCGGTGGCGGTGACCGTGCTGCTCGCGGCGCCGTGGCTGGTCGGCGCGTACACCATCTCGACGTTCTCCCGGATGCTGGCGATGGGGCTGCTCGCGATGAGCGTCACGCTGCTCACCGGCACCGCCGGGCTGCCCAGCCTGGCGCAGGCGGCGTACTTCGGGGTCGGGGCGTACACCGCGGCGCTGATCGGCCGGGCCGGCGTGACGCTCGGTCCGCTGCAGCTGCTGGCCGCGGTGGCGGTGGCGGGCACGGTGGCGGTGCTCACCGGTTCGGTGGTGGTACGTACCCGCGGCGTCACGTTCCTGATGTTGACGCTCGCCGTCGGCGAGCTGGGGCACGCGGTCGCGATCCAGTGGCGCACGGTCACCAACAGCACCGACGGGCTGTCCGACATCCCGGCGGTGGTGCCGCTGCCCGGCATGGCGCCGCTGGTCAACGACGGGTTGATCTACTACTACGTGCTGGCGTTGTTCCTGCCGCTGTTCGCCGCCACCGCGATGGTGGTGCGCTCGCCGTACGGGTTGGCGCTGCGCGGCATCCGGGACAACGAGGACCGGATGCGCGCCACCGGCTATCCGGTCTACCGCTACCTGCTCAGCGGGTACGGGCTGGCCGGCGGCCTGGCGGGTGCGGCCGGCGCGCTCTGGATCGCCGTGATGCGGTACGTCTCCCCCGGCGACATGAGCTTCGGGCTGGCCGCGCTGGCGCTGCTCGCCGCGGTGATCGGCGGCGTCGGCTCGCTGTGGGGCGCCTGCCTGGGCGCGGCGTTGCTGATCCTGGTACGCGACTACCTGGGCGGCACCGAGATACCCGCGATCGGGGAGAGCATCAGCGGACGGCTGCTGCTGGGCATCACGTTCATCGCCGTGGTCTACCTGCTGCCGCGCGGCATCTCCGGGGTGAAGCTGCGACTCGGCCGACCGCGACCCGCCGGGGAGCAGGCATGACCGCGATGCTGGAGCTGACGGGCGTACGGCGGGATTTCGGCTCGCTCCGAGCGGTGGACGACGTGTCGTTCGCGGTGCAGCCGGGCGCCCGGCACGCCGTGATCGGGCCCAACGGCGCCGGCAAGTCGACGCTGTTCAACCTGATCGGCGGCTCGCTGCGGGCCACCGCCGGCACCATCCGGTTCGAGGGGCACGACGTCACCGCCACCGCGGAGTACCGGCGGGCACGGCTCGGGCTGGCGCGTACCTTCCAGCACTCGGCGGTCTTCCTGCGGGAGACCGCGGTGGAGAACGTGCTGGTCGGGGTGGCGCGCAGGGCCGGGGTCGGCGGCTCGATCACCCGGGCCGCGAAACGCCGCCGGGAGCTGGTGGACCGCTGCGTGGCGCTGCTCGACACGGTCGGCCTCTCCGGGCGGTACGAGTCCGCCGCGGGCAACCTCTCGCACGGCGAACGGCGCCAGCTCGAGATCGCGATGGCGCTCGGCACCGAGCCCCGGCTGCTGCTGCTCGACGAGCCCGCCGCCGGCATGTCGGCGGCGGAGACCGCGCGCTTCACGGCGCTGATCTCGGGCCTGTCCCGGGACGTCACGGTGCTGCTGATCGAGCACGATCTCGACGTGGTGTTCGAGCTGGCCGACACCGTGACGGTGCTGCACCTGGGTCGTCACCTGACCACCGGCAAGCCGTCGGAGGTACGCGCCGATCCTGACGTACAGGAGGCGTACCTGGGCGCCGCCGACGTCGAGGAGCTGTTCACATGAGCCGGGCGTTGACGATCGAGAACCTGATCTCCGGGTACGCCGGTTCGTCGGTGTTGCACGGGGTGCAGCTCGACGTACCGGCCGAGTCGGTGGTGGCGGTGCTGGGCCGCAACGGCATGGGCAAGACCACGCTGATCAACACAGTGATGGGGCTGGTACGCCCGAGCGCGGGCAGCGTACGGCTGGGCGAGGTCGAGCTGGCCGGGCTGCGGCCGGACCAGATCGCGAAGGCCGGGGTGGCGCTGGTGCCGCAGGGCCGGCGGGTGTTCGCGCCGCTGACCGTGGCGGAGCATCTGACCCTGGCGGAGCGGCTGGGGCGGGCCCGCGGGCCGTGGCGCACGTCGCGGGTGATCGAGCTGATGCCCCGGCTCGGGGAACGCCTCGGCCACCGCGGCGACCAGCTCTCCGGAGGCGAGCAGCAGATGCTGGCGATCGGCCGTGCGCTGCTCACCAACCCGTCGCTGTTGCTGCTGGACGAGCCGTCGGACGGGCTCGCCCCGAGCGTGGTGCTGCAGGTGGGCGAGACCATCCGTGAGCTGACCCGCGAAGGGCTGGCGATCCTGCTGGTCGAGCAGAATCTGCGGCTGGCGTTCTCGGTGGCCAACCGGGTCGCGGTGATGGAGAAGGGCCGCGTCGTCCTGGACACCACCACCGAGGACTTCCGCTCCGACGCCGTACGCGCCCACACCCTGCTGGGCGTCGGCTGAGCGCACCGTGTGATGATCGGCCCGATCGTCTACACGGGGAGGAGTTGGCATGTCGACGTACCTGTTCGACAACGAAGCGGCGCAGGCCAGCGACCGGTTCAGCAGCCTGGAGCAGTGCTACGACAAGGTGACCACCCAGCACCTCGACCAGCTCGGGGTGGCTGAAGGCTGGCACTGCCTCGAGGTCGGCGGCGGAGGCGGCTCGATCGCGCACTGGCTCGCCTCGCGGGTGGGCGAAACCGGCACGGTGCTCGCCACCGACATCGACCCGGAACGGATGTACGCCACCGCCGGCAACCTGGAGATCCGCCGCCACGACATCGTCACCGACGAGCTGCCGGAGGCGTACTTCGACCTGGTGCACGCCCGGCTGGTGCTGATCCACGTCCCGCAGCGGGTCGAGGCGCTGGCCCGGATCCTGCGGGCGCTGAAGCCGGGCGGCACGCTGCTGCTCGACGAGTTCGACTGCACCTGGCCCAACCCGGTGCTCACCGCCCCGGCGGCCGCCGACGCCGCGCTGATCGAGAAGGTGATCGACGGGATCCACCAGCTGCTCGGGCAGGCCGGGATGGACCCGGCGTGGGCGCGCAAGGCGTACGGCGCGATGCGCGACGCCGGCTTCACCGACCTGGGTTACTCCGGCTTCTGCGAGCGCTGGCCGGGTGGCTCGGTGGGCGCCCACCTGCACCGCGCCAACGCCGAGCAGGTCGGCCCCAAGCTGATCGCCGAGGGGTTGGCGACCCAGCCGGAGCTGGACCGGTTCCTGGAGCTGCTGGACGACCCGGAGGTCACGCTGAGCTCGTACCTGCTGCTGTCGACCTGGGGCAGCCGCCCGGCGTGAGGCCCTTTGCGTTGAGGCCCGGTTGCCGTTCGGCGGGCTACGGCCTGGGCAGGGTGAGGTCGGCGACCACCGTACGGTGATCACTGCCGCCTACCGGGTAGACCCGTACCGCGCGTACCGCCGCGCCCCGCTCCACCAGGATGTGGTCGATGGTGACCGGCGGCACCGAGCCGGCCTGCCAGGTGACGGAGAGCCCTTCACCGGCGGCATCGGCCGCGTCCAGGTAGCCGGCGGCGAGCAGTCGGCGCAGCGGCGAATGGTCGAGCGTGGCGTTGAAGTCGCCGGCCAGCAGGCTCACCACGCCGTCGCCGGACGCCGGACGGGGCAGCCGGGACAGCTCCGCCTGCCAGTGCGCCACCGCGTCGCCACCGGGGATCGGGGGCGTCGGATGGGCAGCCACCACGTCGAGCGTGACGCCGCGGTGCACGTACCGGGCGCGCGCCATGTCGAACCGGCTCTGCCGGTCGGCGGTACGCAGCTCCGTGAACTCGGCGCGGCCGTACAGTGCGGTGCCGGCGACCCCGGGCTGCGGGCGAGCGGCCAGGCACGGCAGCAGCTCGCGCAACCCCGCGGCTTCCAGCGCGTCCAGCGACTCCTGGGTCGCCTCCTGCAGGCTCAGCAGGTCGGGCTGCTCCCGGCGTACCAGCGCCATCAGCTCGGCGGTCGCGTTGCCCTGCCAGAGGTTCGCGGTCATCACCCGCAGCGGTACGCCGCCCGCCGGCCTCGGCGCCTCGCCGCCGACCGCCCGCGGCAGCACGATCGCGACCAGCGCCGCCGCCACCAGCCCGGCCGCGACCGTGGTACGCCAGCGGCGCGTGAGCCCCGCCGAGCCCGCCACCAGCACCGCGACCGGCACCAGGTACGGCAGGAACGACATCAGCTGCGCCAGCGGCGTGAACCCGTCCAGCCCCGCCAGCCGGCACACCAGGAACACACCGAGCCCGCCCGTCACCGCCACCAGCAGCCCGGTGAGGACGCGGGACCAGCCAGAACGCTCGGAGGACGCTGGAGCGTCAACCACCAACTCGTCCAGCAAACCCCGACCCCCGGCTCAGCCGGAGAGCAGCTTCGCGTACGCCGGCTTGATGGTCTCGTTGATCAGCGCGAGTCGCTCGTCGAACGGGATGAAGGCACTCTTCATCGCGTTCACCGTGAACCACTGCAACTCGGCCCAACCGTAGCCGAACGCATCCACCAGCAGCCCCATCTCACGGGACATGCTGGTGCCGCTCATCAGCCGGTTGTCGGTATTGACGGTGACCCGGAACCGCAGGTCCCGCAGCAGCCCGATCGGGTGCTCCGCGATCGACGGCGCGGCGCCGGTCTGCACGTTCGACGACGGGCACATCTCCAGCGGGATCCGCTTGTCCCGTACATAGCTGGCGAGCCGCCCCAGCGTGGCGCCGGCCGCGCCGCCGTCCGACACCGTGACGTCGTCGACGATCCGTACGCCGTGCCCCAGCCGGTCCGCACCGCACCACTGGATCGCCTGCCAGATCGACGGCAGGCCGAAGCCTTCGCCGGCGTGGATGGTGAAGTGGGCGTTCTCCCGCTGCAGATACTCGAACGCGTCCAGGTGCCGGGTGGGCGGGTAGCCCGCCTCGGCGCCGGCGATGTCGAAGCCGACCACGCCGTCGTCGCGGTAGCGTACGGCCAGCTCGGCGATCTCCATGGAGCGCGCGGCGTGCCGGATCGCGGTGAGCAGGGTGCCGACGCGGATCGGCCGTCCCTTCGCGGTGGCCTGCGCGGAGCCGTCCTTGAAGCCCTCCAGCACCGCCTCCACGACCTGTTCCAGGGACAGGCCGGCCTCGGTGTGCTGCTCGGGGGCGTACCGCACCTCGGCGTACACCACGCCGTCGTCGGCCAGGTCCAGCGCGCACTCGGCGGCGACCCGGTGCAGTGACTCGGCGGTCTGCATCACGCCGACGGTGTGCGCGAACGTCTCCAGATAACGTTCCAGCGAGCCGGAGTCGGCGGCCTGCACGAACCACTCGCCGAGCTCGGCGGGGTCGTGGGTGGGGAGCTGGTCGTAGCCGGTGGCTTCGGCGATCTCCACGATCGTCGCGGGCCGCAGCCCGCCGTCCAGGTGGTCGTGCAGCAGGACCTTGGGTGCCTGGCGGATCTCCTCAGTATTCGGTGTCGTCATGTACCGACATTAGTCGGTACGGGTGACACCGCTATGTCGACAGGTCGACTTCCTCCCAACCGGGCGGTGCCTCGTGGTACGGCCCCTCGAACACGACCGCCCACTCCAGCGCCCAGCGGCGTTGCGCGATCACGAACGGCGGCACCGACCCGGGCGCCGGCTCGGCCCGCAGCGTCGCGTCCTGGTACGCCCAGTCCAGGCAGTAGTACAGGTCGAGCAGCGCCGCCGCCTCCTGCGGATCCCGCGGCTCGGGTCCGCTACGCGCCAGCCAGTCGGCGTACGACTCTCCGCCGTGGATGTTGGGCAACGCCTTGGTCAGCTCGTCCGGGCTGTGCAGCGACGGGTCCAGATGCTCCGCCCAGCCCAGCAGCCAGGCGAACCCGAACAGCGCGTCCAGGTGCATCATGAACGAATCCCGGTCGCCCTTCTCGCCGGCCAGGAACTGCCACTCGGGACGGCTCACGTGCTCCAGCAACCGGCCGTCGAGCAGCCACTGCATCGCGGTCTCCGACGGCATACCGAAGCAGCGCTCCATCACCGCGGTCAGCACCGCGACCCGGGCCTGCAGCTCGTCGAGCCCGCGCAGCCGCACCGCGTCGCCGGGCTCCCAGGTGAGCGGGAAGTTGTCCGGCGGCAGCGGGATCTCCAGCCGCTCCAGCTCCTCCAACGAGGAGGAACGGATCTCGGCCGGATCCGGCGCGGTCGGTACGGTGCTCACCCGCCCCACTATGCCCGGTAATCCGGCGTGGTGGGCAGCGCCGCACGGGACCCCCCGGCGGGTGCCCACCGGGGCTGCCTGCGCCGCCCACCACGCCGTACCTGGGGAGGCTCATTCCCTGTGTACGAACGGCAGCACGGTCACCATCCCGGCGTCCTTGCCGATCCGGTCCCGTGCCGCGTCATCGAGCACGAACAGCTGCACCTCGACCCGCGCGTGCTGCGGCAGCACCGCGGTCATCCACGATCCGTCACCGGTCGCCAGCCGGTCCGCGGTCGCGTTGAGCTGGGCCGCGCTGTAGTCGGCCTTCGTCACGCACAGCGGGTACGGGTACGTCGCGGCGAGCTTGCGCTGGTGCTCGGCCGGCGCGTGCACCGTACCCACCACCATCACGTCGACTCCGTTGCCCTCGGCCACCCACAGTCCGCTGTAGCTCGCCGGGTGCGCGGTGACCTGCTCGCTGAGCGCCGACCTGGCCGCCTCGAGCTGCGCGGGATCCACCCGCGGCTGGACCCAGCCACCCTCGGGGGGGTCGCACGGCAGCGGCAGCTCCTCGGTCGCCGCGGTGCCGTCGCCGAGCGGCTCGTCGCTGCCGGTGGGCGCCTGGGCCAGGCTCGGCTGCGCGATCCGGCCGTCCCGCCAGGTGCCGGAGACCGTGTAGCGCTCCTCGGTGTGGCGTACCCGGTCGGTCTGCTTCCAGCTCACCCCGCCGACCGCCGGCTCGGGCACCTCGACCGCCCACGGCGAGCAGGTCGGCGCCGGCGCCGGAGAGATCAGGATCGCCGGATTGACCTGGCACAGCAGGATCGGCTTGCCCGGCGCCCACACCAGGTTGCCGGTCGCGGTGACCCGGTCGCCGTCGCGTACCACCTCGGCGTCCAGCCCGGTGGCGGCGGGCGGCGCGGGGCGGTCGGCGCCGTTGCTCATCACCACCGCCGCGCCGATTCCCGCGGTGAGTACGACCACCCCGGCGGCCACCGCGAACGGCACCCAGCGGGGCGTACGGCGCGCGGTGAGCCGCTC
>JBOGDF010000080.1:0-17341 GCA_050701635.1 Micromonosporaceae bacterium
GCTCGAAGAACCGCTGAACACCGACCAACACACCAGGTCGCAGACGCCAGAATCTCGTGCCGTACAAGGAGAAGCGCGCCAGCACGGCAACCACCTGGCGGCGCGATCTCGACGACGCTCAGCTCATGGTTGTGCGGAAAATGTGACTAGCCGGCCTGGGTCGTGGGGAGTTCCCTGGCCCGTTCTCTTTCTCGGATTCGGGTGAGGGCGTCGAGCGCGGACTCATCGGCGTCGGGAAGGGTGTGCAGGTACTTCTCTGTGGTGGCGATGCTGGCGTGGCCGAGGCGCTCTTTGACGACCTGGAGGTCGGCGCCGCCTGCGAGGAGCCAGGACGCGTGCGCGTGCCGCAGGTCGTTGGGGCGCATTCTCGCGCCCTTGAGCCCGGCTGCCTCCAACGCCGGGTTCCACACGTTGCGGCGGAACCAGTCGCGGGGGATGTGGCCGTCGGTGTCTCGGCTCCGCTCGCCCCGGGGCTGGTCTTGGCGGGTGGCGCGGCGCTGGGCCCGGTAGACGGCGTATGCGCTCCTGCAGTGTCTGCAGCGACAGCGGCCCGCCGAGTAGCCACTCAGCGTACCGTGGCGATACCGCCGCCCGACCGAGTTCGGCTCCGTGAGCCCGAGGCTATCCGGGTCCGGCACGACGACTGGGTCTCGGGGCACGGGGCGGAAGCGGAACAGGAGATCATCTGCTGTCAGCGCGTGGTCGTCGATGTGAGCCTGGAGCTTTCGGGTGATCTGGGCGCTGAGGATCAAGCGCCGGGGCTCCTTGTCCTTCGGGTACTCCTTAACTAGGAACCGTCCACCGTCGGGGTGGAACTTGGGGTTGACCTCGATGACGGCCCTGCTCACCGTCAGCATCCGGGTGGTGGTGTCGAGGTCCTTGGGTCGCAGCTCGGTCAGCTCACCCCACCGCAGGCCACTCTCGACGTCGGTTTCCACGAGCAGCCTCGCGTCGGCGTCAGACAACGCCTGATAGAGCAGCTCGAACTGCTCCGGCGTGACGGCCTTGCGCGGCTTGACCGGCACCGTGGGGGTCTTGACGCCCTTGCACGGGTGAATGAACACCACATCGTTGAACGCCGCGGTGAAGATCGCGCTCAGGATCGTCTTGTTGTAGCGGATGGTCACCGGCGTGACGCCCTTGCTCTGCAGGTGGGCAATCCATTCGCGGACCTGCGCGGGCAGGATCTCCGCCATCCGCATCGGCCCGAACCACGGCAGGATGTGCTTGTTGATCGAATAGGTGTAGCTCTCCCGGGTGTTCGGCTCAATCACATGGTTGGGAAACCACTCCTCCAGCACGTACCGCTGGAAGGTCTGCCGCCCGCGCCGAGGATCACCCGGACGGCCCTCGGCGACCTTGGCTTCCTCCTTCTGCCAGGCCTTGTCCGCCTCCCGCTTGGTGGCGTACGTGCCGGCGGATCGCTCCCGCCCACGCAGGTCCCAGTAGTAGGACGTGTACCGCGGCTTGCCGTCGCGGCCTGTGCGCTTTCGCGAATACCCCATGGACTCCTCATGATCATTTGACCGTGGCTTGACCGTGAATCCAGCGTCAGCAACTGACATCTGCTGAGATAGATTGACATCGCCACCTAGCCTTTGACCTGCAGTTTAGCACTTCTCAGCGGGGTAGCCCATCGGGCAGTATGAACGAGTTGGCTTGATTCGGAATGAAGAGGCCGTGGGTTCAAATCCCGCCACCCCGACCAGCTCACAGGCCCTTTCCGATCTTGGAAAGGGCCTGTTGCGTGACTAACTGCGTGACTACCGATCACTTCGTGAAGATCTTGTCCATCTCGATTGATTCTCACCGAGAGCCATCGCTCGATAGCACTCGAACTCGCCGTCGCTGAGCGCGTAGCTGTACGCGGTCCCACTACGACGGGACGGATAGTCCGTAACGCGCGATGACGTCGGCGAGCCAAGCAGGTTCAGCGAGTGGAACCTCGTAGCTGTTGGCAAGAGCGACGATCTTCGCCATCTCAGCTTCGCCGCGCTCATTCAGGCCGACCACAGCGCGGAACAACTCTTCGAGGCCCGCCGGTGAGATGACTTCGATCATCCGCGCCGGCGTCTTGCCGGCGTTCCACATGGCATGAACCTCTCGCCGTGGCTTGACTATGTAGCCGCCGGGACCGAGCACGACCTCGGAGTCCTCCGACCGGAAACCGATCTCGCCTTCCAGGACGATCGAGAACTCATCTTCACGCTGATGGATGTGCGGCGGGACAAGGGCGGCGACCTCGAAGCGATGTTCCACGATGGCGACAGCACCACCGGTGTCCCGCCCATCGATCTTGAAGGCGACGCCGACGCCCGGCATGAGCGGTTGCATCGGTCCATCGCCGGGAAGTACAGCTTTGACACCGTCCGCGGCAAAGGTCGTTTCGCTCATGGCATGCCTCCTATTTTTTGACTGCACACAGGTGTACAGTGAAGCAGGAACCAGCAGGTCTGTCAAACTTGGATATGCACATGCGTTCAGCGAAAAAACCGTCAGAGTCGCGGCCGTATCGGAAAACCAGGCGCGCTGAGTCGGAAGCGGAGACGAGATCGCGCATCGTCGAGGCGACCATCGCGCTCCACGAGAGCGTCGGACCTGCGCGCACAACCGTGAAGGCCATCGCGGAGCGCGCCGGCGTGCAACGAGCCACCGTCTACAACCATTTCCCCGATCTAGAGGCGTTGTTCGAGGCGTGCAACGCCCACTATTACGAACGTCATCCGATGCCCGATCCGGCGCAGTGGGCGAGTATCGATCCGCCCGCCAAACGTTTCTCGATCGCCCTCGACGAGCTCTACGCGTGGTACGAGGAGACGGAGCAGATGCTCACCGTCGGCATCCGCGACATCGACGCGGTCCCGCCGGCTGCGCGTGAAGCGTTCTTCGGATACTTCGACCAGGTGCGGGACGTTCTCGTCGCCGGGCGGCGCGAGCGCGGCCATGTGCGGAGGACGGCGACCGCTGCGATCGGACACGCGATCAGCTTCGTGACATGGCGATCACTCGTGCGCGAACAATCATTGACGAGGACGGAGGCTGTGTCACTTATGGCTGCAACCGTAGATGCGGCTGCCAAGGCCGCATGTCGCAGCAGCTTCCCACCTTCCTGGTGATCTACCCGTACGTGCCCGAGACGGCGGAGCGGCCCACGCCGTACCCCCGGATGATTGTCTGTTCGACGGTGTTGCCGGCGGAGTCGGTGGCGGTGGCCCGCAGCGACACGAAGCGGGTGCCGGGCGGGTGGTCGACGGTAGCTACCCCGTCGGCGACCGGGACCGTACGCCAGGTCGCGCCGTCGTCGTACGACACCGCCACCGCCAGCGCGGTGACCGTGGCGGGCGGTGCGTTCGGCGATCGCTGCACAGTGACCGGCACCTGGATCCGGTCGGCGTCGACGGTGTTCGCCGCGCTCAGCCCCGGCGGGGCGAACCGTACCGCCATCAGGGGCAGCGGCACGCCCTCTTTGCCGAGGCCCGACACCGCAGGGCGCTCGGAGTCGAACGTCCACACCGCGGAGACCTCGGTGGAGAAACGCGAGACGCCGCTGCGTACCGCCCGGGTCTCCAGTCGGTAGCGGGCACGCTCCGGGGGTACGTCGAACCCGCCCTGACCGGCCGCGTCGGTCTCCCCCACCAGGACGCCGTCGCGGTACAGCGCGGTGCGGCCGGAGTCCGTTAGGGAGAGCCCGTACCGGTCGGTGCCGGCATCGCCGTACAGCGGGAGCTGCACCCCGATGAAGTCGCCGGCGCGGAACCCCCAGTCGCCGCCGGCCATGCCCGGGCCGAACACCGCGGAGTTCCAGCTGTCGGCGTACGTCTGCCCGGCCTGGTGGTCGACCACGCCGCCGACCAGCGTGGTCTCGGTACGGATGGCGCCGTTCACCAGGCGCCACTGCTCGAAGTCGCCGGACCACCCCAGGCCGTCGACGTTGTGGTACTCGGTACGGGTCCGCGGCAGCCGCAGCGGCAGCCCGAACCCGAACGCCGTACCGAAGCGAGGCTCGCGCGACAGCCAGCCCCTGGTGCCGCGCCGGCCCTGCGCCTGCTCCCGGTACGTCGTGGTCACCGTCGCCAGGTCCGCGCTGGTCACGGCCCGATCGAACCCGGTCGGCAGGCTGCCGTACTCGAACCATGCCAGGTGGTACGCGACCGGGCTGGCCGCCACGTCGCCGTGCCGGTCGGGCACCGCCCACGCTCCGCCGATGTGAGCCACCAGCTCCTCGTCCGGCACCGCGGCGCCGACCTGCCCGATGGATACCCGTTCGAACGTGCCGCCCAGGATGCCGGTGCCCACCTGACGGTCGCCGACCGTACGGGTGTAGCCGGCGTTGGTCGCCTTCGGGCGTACGTCCGGGTTGTCCAGCGTCACCGTCACCGGCCGGGTGGTACGCGCGTCGAGCATCACCGTGGTGTCCGCGGCGACGTCGACCACCGGGTGCACCACCTTGCCCAGGTTGGTGGTCGTCCCGTCCGGCCGTACGGTCGCCACCACCGAGTCCAGGTGGTAGCGGCCCTTGCGGACCCGTACGGTGCCGGCGCCGCCGACCGTGGTGACCGGGCGGTAGCGCGGCTCGTCCAACCCGAACAGGAAGCTGAAGTTCCAGTCGGTGGGCGCGCCGTCCTGGTCGACCGGGCGCAGCGTCAGGTCGTAGCTCTCCGGCTCCCGGTCCACCGCGACCGGGGTGGCCACCACCAGATCCGGGGCGGTGGCGGTGATCCGGGCGCCGTACGCGCCGTCCACGCCGCCCGGGACCCCTGTGTCGGTGACCACCTCGACCGTCGCCGTGCCGCGCGCCGGCACCGTCAACTGCGGTGTGGACAGCCGGAACATCCCCTCTGGCGCGGGCTCCCCGCCGGGCCCGGTCGCGGTCAGTCCGAGCCCGACGGCCAGCGGTGCGTCGCCGGTGTTGTGGTACGTCACCGTACGGGTCACCGGCGCGTCATCGCCGTGCGGCCACGCCTGGCGCCCGACCGAAACCGCGGCGGGGGTGGCGTACGCCGGCGACCCCACCGCACGTGCCACGTCCACCCGCCCGGCGCCCTGCTCGTACGCCCCCGCGCCCTCGATCGGGGTCGCCGAGCCCATCAGCGCCGCCTTCAGCACGGGGCCGCTCCAGGCCGGGTGCCGCTGCGCCAGGATCGCGGCCGCGCCCGCCACGTGCGGAGTCGCCATCGACGTACCACTCAAAGAGGTGTAAAGGTCTCCGGACCGGGAGGAGAACCGGGAGCGGGCCGCGGTGATCTCCACGCCGGGTGCGAGCAGTTCGGGTTTGAAGCCGGCGTCGTGGATCCGCGGGCCGCGGCTGGAGAAGCTGGCGAGTGCGTCCTCGTCGTCCACCGCGCCGACCGCCAGCGCGGTGTCGGCGCTGGCCGGCGACGAGACCGTCTCCGCACCGGAGCCGCCTTCGTTTCCGGCGGCGACCACGAACAGCGTGCCGTGCTCGGCACTCAGCGCGTCGACCGCCTGCTCCAGCGGGTCGTCGTCCGCGGTGTCCGGCCCGCCCAGGCTCAGGTTGACCACCTTGGCGCCGGAGGCGACCGCCCACCGCATCCCGGCCAGGATGGCGGACTCGGGGCAGCCGTACCCGCCGCACACCTTGCCGATCAGCAGCCGTACGCCGGGCGCGACACCGCGGTACTTGCCGCCCGACCCGCGGCCGGTGCCGGCGACGATGGACGCCACGTGCGTACCGTGGCCGTCGGTGTCGCGTACCTGCTCGCCGGGCAGGAAGCTCTCCGCCGCCGTCACCCGGTCCCGCAGGTCCGGGTGGGTGAGGTCGGCGCCGGTGTCCAGTACGGCGACCGTGACTCCGGCGCCGGTGTAGCCGGCCTGCCACGCCGCCGGCGCCCCGATCTGCGGCACGCTCACGTCCAGGCTGGGCCGGCGCATCCCGTCCAGCCAGATCCGCCGCCCCTGGGACGACTTCCAGAATTCGGCCAGCACGTCCTTGCGGGGGCGCAGCACCGCGAAGTCCACTCTGGACGGACCCGAAGGGGTGAGCAGCGGCAGGTGGTCACGGCGGTCGTCGCCGTACCCGTCACGCAGCAGCCCCGCCACGTCGAACAGCCGCCGGTCCAGCCGGCCCGCGTTCAGCTCCCGCCACGCGTCGCCGGGTACGACGTACAGGTGGCCGCCGGTGGTCGTGGTGGCGAACCGGACGTTGTCGCGGCCAGGGGCGGGATCGACTGCAGGGATCAGCTGGCTGCCGACCCGGCGTACCGTCACGTGGTCTCCGGTGATCAGCGTGACCGCGCCGAGAAACTCCGCACGACCCAGACCCGCGTGGGCCGGCGTGGGCGCAGTCTCGGCGGGCGGCGGGATCACCGCAAGGCTCAACGCCAGAGCCGACACCAGGACAGACAACGTGCCGGCCGCCATAACGTCCTCCCTCGCACGCCCGCGGTGCGGCAATGGTACGGATTGACCCCCGCCGATGTACACAGGCGGCGTAGCGGTGGTCAGATCGTGGCGGTGTCGATCACGAAGCGGTACCGCACGTCGCTGGAGAGCACCCGCTCGTACGCCGCGTTGATCTGCTCGGCGCCGATCAGCTCGATCTCGGCGCCGATACCGTGCTCGGCACAGAAGTCGAGCATCTGCTGGGTCTCGGCGATGCCGCCGATCATCGACCCGGCGAGGGTCTTGCGACCCATGATCACCGAGAACAGGTTCAGCGAGATCGGGTCCTCGGGGGCACCCACATTCACCAGCGCACCGCCGGTCTTCACCAGCGACAGGTACGCCCCGAAGTCCAGCGGCGCGGAGACCGTGGACACGATCAGGTCGAACGTACCGGCGAGCTGCTGGAACGTGGCCGGGTCACTGGTGGCGTAGTAGCGGTCTGCCCCGAGGCGCAGCCCGTCGTCCTGCTTGCGCAGCGACTGGGACAGGACGGTCACCTCGGCGCCGAGCGCGTGCGCGATCTTCACACCCATGTGGCCGAGCCCGCCGAGCCCTACGATGGCGACCTTCGTACCCGGGCCGGCGTTCCAGTGCTTCAGCGGGGAGTAGAGCGTGATGCCGGCGCACAACAGCGGGGCGGCGATGTCGAGCGGGAGCGAGTCCGGGATGCGTACCACGTAGTTCTCGTCGACGACGATGCCGGTGGCGTACCCGCCGTACGTCGGTTCGCCGTTCTTGCCGACGCCGTTGTACGTGGCCACCATCCCGCGTACGCAGTACTGCTCGAGACCGGCGCGACAGTTATCGCACTCCCGGCAGGAGTCGACCATGCAGCCGACACCCACGCGGTCGCCGACGGCGTACTTCGTGACACCGGGGCCGACCTCGGTGACCACACCGGCGATCTCGTGGCCGGGCACCATCGGGAAGATCGCCTCGCCCCAGCCCTCACGCACCTGGTGAATGTCCGAGTGACAGATCCCGGCGTACTTGATGTCGATCGCGACGTCGTACTCACCGACCGGACGGCGCTCGATCGTCGTACGCTCCAGCGGGGCCTTGGCGGCGGGCGCCGCGTATGCCGCGACAGTGCTCATCAGGTGTGCTCCTTCAGCTGCGTCCATGTCGACCCTGATGAGCCTGCCTGCCCGGCCCGGACCTACCAAGACCACCGTTCTGCGTACGACCGGCGTTCCTACCACTGGCGGTATCAGACTGAGCTGCGTACGACGGGAATACTGGGGTGATGGACGCGGAGCAGTCACTGGACCGGCGGGCCGAACTCAGCGAGTTCCTACGCAGCCGCCGCGCCCGGCTCAAGCCGGAAGACGTCGGCCTGCCGTACTTCGGCCGGCAGCGGCGGGTGCCGGGGCTGCGCCGCGAGGAGCTGGCGCAGGTCGCCGGCGTCTCCGTGGCGTACTACACCCGGCTGGAGCAGGGTAACGGGCGCAACGTCTCCGCGGAGGTGCTGAACGCGATCGCGCGCGCCCTGCGACTCAGCGAAGCCGAGCAGGCGCACCTGACCCACCTCGCGAGACCGAAGACGCACAAGAAGAAGCCCTCGACCCGGCCACAGCAGGTGCGGCCCGCGCTGCGCCAGCTCCTCGACGCGCTGGAGGGCGTGCCGGCGTACGTCGTGGGGCGGCGTACGGACATCCTGGCCTGGAACCGGATGGCCGCGGCGGTGCTCGGCGATTGGGCGGAACTGCCACCCGCGGAACGGAACTGGGCGCGGCTGGTGTTCCTGTCCCCGGCGTACCGGGAACTGTTCGTCGAATGGGAGAGCAAGGCCGCCGACGTGGTCAGCTACCTGCGGATGGACGCCGGCTGCCACCCCGACGACCCGAAGCTGGCGGCGTTGGTCGGGGAGCTGTCGGTCAAGAGTGAGGAGTTCCGGCGGCTCTGGGCGACCCACGACGTGAAGGACAAAGGTCACGGCGTCAAGCGGCTACGGCACCCGCTGGTCGGCGAGCTGACCCTGGCGTACGAGACCTTCACGCTGCCCGGCGACGCGGACCAGGCGCTGACCGCGTACCACGCGGAGCCCGGTTCGCCGTCCGCGGAGGCGCTGCGCCTGCTGGCCAGCTGGGGTACGGACGCGACCCGCGCCGGGGCCTCGGCCCCACAACCCGACCAGGCGTAGCAACGTCTGGAGAGCGGTGACTCAGAGCTGGTCGGAGCCCTGAGCCGGTCAGCCGGTGCCCGCCTTGGTGAGCGCGGGGTTGTCGACCTCGGCCGCCAGCACCCGCGCCGCGCCGGCCGCCACCTGGTCGCCGAGCTTGCCCCGGTGGGCGTACGCCCGGGCGACCAGCTCCCGCATCCCGGTACGGGTGGCCAGCGCCTCCAGGTCGTCGATCCAGTGCGCGGCCTCGCCGCGTTGGTGGTCGAGGGCCAGTGTGCAGAGGGTGTCGAGGCAGTAGCCCTCCACCCACAACCAGGCGTCGGGCAGCCGTACGCAGCGGTAGCGCGCCTCGGTGACCCACTCCAGAGCCCGCGCCGGGTCGCCCTGGTGCGCGGCGACCATGCCCAGCCCGCGTGCCGCGAAGCCCTCCCAGCACGGGTCCTCCAGCTGGAGCGCGAGCGCGTGCGCGTGCTCGTACGCGGCGGTCGCCTCCTCGATCCTGCCGTCGAGGAGATCGACGTCGGCGAGCAGCGCCTCGGGCAGCGGTACGAACGCCGTCCAGCGCAGCGCGCGTGCCCACTCCAGCGCCTTCGTCAGGTGGACGCGCGCCGCGGGGAGGTCGTCGCGCAGCAGGTGGGCGCGTCCGGAGAACGTCCACGACCACGCCCCGACAGGGGACGGTTTGTCCGTGCCGGCCAGCCCTTTTGCCTCCTCGAAGGCGGCCAGAGCTTCGTCGTACCGGCCGACGTCGGTCGAGGCGATGCCGCCGATGGCGTACGCCCAGGCCCGCTCCTCGGGTGCGTCGGCGGCCAGCTCCAAGGCGTCCTTCAGGCGGCGCTGGGCACGGTCGTACTGGCCCCGGAGCGTCTCGATGAAGCCCAGCTCGCGGTGCGCCTGTACGGCCGACTCCGGCTCACCGATCCGCTCGGCGACCTCGATCGCCTCCAGCAGTACGCCGGCGCCCTCGCCGTCGCGGCCCCGTACGCCGTGCACCAGCGCGGATCCCAGCGCCAGCAGGCCGCGTACCTGGAGCGGCCCGTCGCCCGCCTCGTGGGCCTCCGCCACCGCCTGCCGCAGCAGGTCGATCGCGGCGTCGACAGCGCCGGCGTCCATCGCGCTGAGCCCCGCTTCCAGCCGCGCGGTGGTGGCGGCTCTGGTCGCCGGCCGGTCGGGAAACGCCCGGTGCTGCGGCTCCGGGTCGGCCGCGTGGAGCACCGCGATGCCGGGGTCGGTCCCGAGTTCCCGCCGGAACAGAGCGACGCACCCGTCGCGCTGGGTCTTCGCCGCGGCCCGGTCACCGCTCGCGGCGTACGCCCGGATCAGAAGCTCCTGGGCGTTCTCGTCGAGCGGGTTCGCGGCGACGATCCGGCTGGCGTACGCCACCGCGCGGGCGCCGTCACCCGCCGAAAGCTTCGACCGCGCCGCCTCCAGCAGTACGCCGTCCGCGGCTCCGGACAGCCGCCGGCGGGTCGCCAGCAGCCACGCCTCGAAACCGGGACAGCCGGGGAAGGTCATGCCCTCCAGCAATTCCCGCCCCAGACCCGGGATGCCGATCGCCTGCATCCAGGTGCCCGCCGTCAGCGCCTGTACGTCGACGAACGTGCCGGGCGGCAGCCGCAGCAGGACCGGCTCGCCCGTGATGGTCGCGTCCGGGCCGAGCAGCCGGCGCAGCTGCGTCAGGTTCCAGCTCAGCGCGTTGAGCGGGTCGTCGGCGTCGGAGAACAGCAGCTCGGCGAGCCACTCCCGGCTCGGCGCCGACTCCGAGGTCAGCAGGTACGCCAGCAGCGCCCACACCTTCCGGCCGCGAGGTGGAGGCTGCGACTCACCGGCCCTTACCACCTGCGGTTTCGGCCCCAGCAGGTGTACGGCCAGCGGCTCCGCCATGCGCCGATTCTGTCATCTGTACGACGTCACAGGCGGCGTCACAGACCTTCGGCACATGCTCGGGGCAACCAACGGGGACGACCGGAGGAGAAATGTCCGAGAGCACCGCAAGCAGCCGGATCGGCCGGTCCATCGAGCTGGCCCGCAGCTACCTCACCGCACATCCGGGCGAAGCCCGCCACACCGACTCGGCCGCGTCGGCGATGGTCGAGGACGGGCTCCGCTGCCGGGTCGAGGGCCCCGACGGCGCCGTCCTCTACACCGACGTGCCGGCCGGCATCGGCGGCGCGTCCACGGCGCCGACCCCCGGCTGGTACGCCCGTGCCGCGCATTCCAGCTGCGAGGCGACGTTGATCAACATGCGCGCCGCGGAGCTGGGGATACCGCTGCGGCGGGTCGAGGTCGTGGAGGACGGCGAGTCGGACGACCGGGGGATTCTCGCGCTGGACGACCAGATGCCCGCCGGTCCGCTGCGGTCGCGTACCAGGGTCCGGGTCACGGCTCCTGGGATCGATCCGCAGCTGCTGCGTGACCTTGTCGAATGGGCCGACCGCCATTCACCCGTCTCGGACGCGGTCCGCCGCGCCGTACCCATGACCATCGAAGTCGAAACTGTCGAAATGGAGCTGTCATGACCAACATCACCGATCCGGTCGAGGCCGACCGGGCACTCAAAGCCAAGCACCGCGCCATGTGGGCGCTCGGCGACTACTCCGCCGTGGCCACCGAACTGATCTCGCCGCTGGGCCCGGTCCTGGTGGAGGCGGCGGGCGTACGCCCCGGCGACCGGGTACTGGACGTCGCCGCGGGGACCGGCAACGTCGCGATCCCCGCCGCGCTCGCCGGTGCCAGCGTCGTGGCCAGCGACCTGACTCCGGAGCTGCTCGAGACCGGCCAGCAGCTCGCCGAGAAGGCGGGTGCCGTACTCGAGTGGCGGCAGGGCGACGCCGAGGCACTGCCGTTCTCCGACGGCGAGTTCGACACGGTGCTCTCCTGCGTCGGCGTGATGTTCGCGCCGCACCACCAGGCGAGCGCCGACGAGCTGGTCCGGGTCTGCCGCCCCGGCGGCACCATCGGCCTGATCAACTGGACGCCGGAAGGCTTCATCGGCCAGCTGTTCGCGACCATGAAGCCGTACGCCCCTCCGCCCCCGCCGGGTGCGCAGCCGCCGCCGCTGTGGGGCAAGGAGGAGCACGTACGCGGGCTGCTCGGCGACCGGGTGACCGACGTCGTCGTACGCCGGCAGACCGTCGAGATCAACGCCTTCGACCGCCCGGAGGACTTCCGCGAGTTCTTCAAGGCGTACTACGGGCCGACGATCGCGGTGTACAAGTACATCGCCGACGACGCCGAGAAGGTGGCCGCGCTGGACCGCGAGCTCGCCGACCTCGCCCGCCGCAGCGACCGCGGCACCGGTACGACGACCCTGGACTGGGAGTACCTGCTGCTCACCGCCCGTCGGACGAGCTAACCCGTAGTGCGAGCTACCAGAGGGGCCGGCGTCCTAGCCGCCGGCTTGGGGCCGGCGTCACCGCGACGCCGGCCCCACAGCGCCTTGTTCCAGCCCATCTCGACCAGCCCGCCCAGCAGCGCGAGCCGCAGGGTGGGCTCGTCGTGGTACGGGCCGCAGGCGTCGCGTACCAGCAGCGCCCAGTCCAGCCCGCGCTGGCCGGCGGCGACGGCCGGGAGCGCGGCGGATGTGCGTAGCGGGTCGTCCGGCACGCCGTGTGCTCAGAGGCAGCGGGCCTCCCCCACCAGCTCGGCATCACCGACCTCGCCCCGGAGGTGTCCGTGTTGACGCGGCCGTCGTTGGGTGCGGGTCAGCGACTAGGAGCTGGTGATCGTGGCGGCGGCGGAGTTGTCGGTCTCGTCTCCCTCCTTCACCACGACGGCGACCGCGGACCCGCTCGACGTTCCGGGGGTGGCCGGTGTCCTCGCGGACAGTGTGATCGTGACCGAGTCTCCCGCTGCGATGTTGACGGTTGCGCTGTTGGTGCAGTCGCCGGTGGGCGCGTCGAAGGCGACGCCGCTCAGGCCGGCAGGGACCGCGAAGCGGACCAGAGGCGCGCCGGCCGGCACCCGTGCGGCGCCCGGGCCGTCGTTGCGTACGGTGGCGGTCCACCGTACGTCGTCGCCCGGCGCGACCGCTCCCGGCTCGGGAACCAGCGTCAGGGTCAGGTTGGGCGTCTGCACCAGCGCCGCCGCCTCGCCGGTGTTGTCCTGCTCGCTGAGCTCGGTCACCGTACCGGCAGGGTCGACCCTCGCCGAGACCGTGACGGCACCCGGCGCATCGGGTAGCACCGCGTCGACGGTGAACGTACGGGTGCCGTCGACGCCGATGGTGTCCGGGTCGGAGGTACGGCACCGGGTGACCCCCGCGACAGCTGCCGCGCAGGCGTAGCCGGCCGGCGAGGTGATCACCACGTCGGACAGTACGTCCGGCACGGTCAGCGACAACAGCTCGTCCCCTGGGCCGAGCGTGACCGCGCCGATCCCGGTATTGCGTACGGTGACCGTCCACCGTACGGCGTCGTGGGCGTTCGCCGAGGCGGGCTGTGCGACCACACCGACGACCAGGTTCGGCAGCTCCGCCTCGGCGGTGGCGTTCTTCACCGACACCGCGTCACAGCCGTAGATCCGCGTGCCGTCGGCGGTGCGTCCTTCCAGGCAGCCGCGGGTGTCGTCGGAGTCGAAGCCGGTCTGGCCAAGGTCGTAGTGCAGCAGCAGATCCAGGTCGCCGTCGCGGTCGACGTCGTCGATGTGACCACGGCCGTGTGACTCCGTGCAGTCGCGTTGCGTCGCGTTGTTCGGGTCCCCGAAACAGACGCTCGCCGCGTCGACCGTACGCGCGTCGAACCCCGGCCGGGACAGGATCGCCACCGCGACCGGCGGACCCTCGCGCGTACTCATGTCCGTGCCCTGCATGTTCAGCTCTGCGGGTGCGGCCTCCCCCGGCCTGATGTCCACCACGACCCGATCCGCGGCATGAGACGGCGTGATCCAGATCCCAGCAGGGCCAGGATCCCCACCACGACCACCACTACGCGTAGCCTCTTGCCCGACATAGCTGCCCCCTCACGGACTGCGGCAGCACATGCCGTTACGGCGACCCCATCCCCCGCTCGCCCCCAACCGGTCGCCAGCATGACGAGTCACACCGCTCAAACCCGCACTCTGACACAGTGGCGACCCGTCACCTGTCAGCTAACCGACTGCGCCCAGGCTGCACCCCAGCTCGGTTCGGCAGACCACGGCCGGTAGTGGCAGAGCTTGGTCTGCAGCCCAAGACAGCCGCATGAAGTGGGCCGGGAAGCCCCCCGACGCCGGCTCAGTTGTGGTGTTCTGCCCTGAGAGTTGACGCTCTGGCTTTGGCGGCGGCTCGGATCTCCGTGAGCGGGAGGCCGGCCTGCTCGCACAGCGTTGCGAGGTCGAAGTAGATGCTCTCGCCGGCAATCATCCCGTCCTTGCATGGCGCGACGTTGACGAATCGGACGGCGAAGGTCCCGCCGGATGGAGGGATTCCCAGCCAGTTTCCGCCACTGGTCCCGCGGAGGGTGCCCCAGGTGAGCACGGCATTCTCGCCGAAGGCGTGTCCCTCGTCGTCGGGTGACAGATCCGGAAACGCGGTGAAGTACGCCTCGTACGCTCGCACTGCCGGCCGACCGACGCTGCGGAGGCCGAGGGCGACGGTGTCGAGGAAGCAGTCCTCGACGAAGGTCGGGGGACCCTTCGAAGTCGCTGCTAGCTGACGTCACCGGTCCGCGACCTGTTTGGGCTCCCAGCGCAGCAAGTCTCCCGGCTGGCACTCGAGCGCCTCGCAGAGCGCGGCGAGGGTCGCGAAGCGCACCGCCTTGGCGCGGCCGTTCTTGAGCACCGCCAGGTTGGCGGGGGTGATCCCGACGCGGTCCGCGAGCTCGCCCACGGACATCTTCCGCTTGGCCAGCATCACGTCGATGTCGACGACGATCGGCATCAGATCACCTCGTCCAGCTCGGCCTGCAGCTGCGCCGCCTCGACCTCACGCGCCACAGCCTGAGCGAGCAGCATCCGCAGCACGACCACAACGAGCGCGACTCCCAGGGCTGCCACGCCAAGCCCGCAGATCAGGAGGACCATGCCGGGAGCCACGTAGTCGTCCCCGGCGCTGACCCAGTTCATGGACGCCAGGAGGACCGCGAGCGCGAATATCAGGGCGGCGGCCGCCACGATCGCGCCGATCACGATGTCCACGTACCGGAAGGCGCCGTGGGAGAACACAGTGCCGCGTCGCACCATCGTCACCAGCCGCCATACGCAGACCAGGACGATCTGGACCGTCACGACGCCCAGCAGGATGATCAGGAGCAACGGGGTACGCAGGTACGCGATCTCCGCGTCCAGCTCCTGCATGTCGATGGCCAGCAGCGGCACCATCACCGCCTGTACGAACACCGAGCCGGCCAGCAGCACCACGAGCACGGCGCGCAGCGCAAGCACTGTCAGCTTTCCCACCGCCCCTCCTTCGATCGAGTTACGATGGAAACCTATCGATATTCGATAGATATGACAAGAGGTCGGGCCGCCTCGGCTCCGGGAAGCGATAGTGAGCCCGTACCCACCCCGTCAACTCAGGCCGTGCGCGGGCAGCTCGCCGCCCTGACAATCCCGACCGAACAGGCAGACCAGATTGGACCATCGGTAGGCCGGCATGCCCTGCCCGTCCGCCCCTGTCGCCTCCAGCAGGTGGCTCTCGACCAGCGCATCCAGGATCTCCTCGGCGCTGGCTTCGTCGCACCCCATCTGCGCCGCCGCCGACCCTGCGGTGAACTGAGCCGGGCCGTACCGAATCAGCTGGCCGAACGCCACCGAGGCGTCCTGGTCCAGCTCCGCGAAGCTGTGCGCCACCACGTCCCGTAGCTCCAGGTCATCGACGGCCAGTTCGCCGAGCCGGCCGGGACCGGCCGACAGCCGGGCGGCGAGCCGGTCCAGCGACCAGTGCGGCCGGGTGGCCAGCCGGCAGCCCGCGATTCGAATCGCCAGCGGCAGGTGGCCGCAGACCCGTACGATCTCGGCGGCCGCCACCGGCTCCTCGGCGACCCGGTCCGGGCTGGCCACCCTGCCGAGCATGCGTACGGCGTCCTCCGTCGGCAACGTTCCCAGAGGGACCCGTACCGCCCCCTCCAGGGTTGCCATCGGGCGCCGGCTGGTCACCAGGACCGCGGGCCCAGCGGTGCCGGGCAGCAGTGGACGGACCTGGGCGGGGCTGGCCGCGTCGTCGAGCACCAGCAGCAGCCGGCGACCGCCGAGCCGGCTGCGGTAGACGTCCACCCGCTCGTCCGGCCCCTCGGGAAGCCCGGAATCCGCGCCGAGCGCCCGCAGCAGACGCTCCAGGGCGCGGTACGGGTCGGCCGGCCGGCCCGACGAGCCGGCGAGGTCGAGGAAGAGCTGACCGTCCGGGAACTCTCCGAGCAGCTCGTGAGCCACGTGTACGGCCAGAGCGGTCTTGCCGGTGCCTGGAGCACCGTACACGGTGACCACGGGCACCGCCGGGTGCCCGGTGCCCGGCCGCAGCAGCTCCCGCAGCCGTACCACGTCCTGCTCCCGCCCCGTGAAGTCCGCGACATCGCGGGGTAACAGAGCCGGCGCAACCGCCGCCGGCTGGACGGGTGGGGTGGCCGGCCGGGGGAACACCAGAACGGCCGGCTCGAGCACCGGGTCCGCTGCCAGGATCGTGGCGTGCAGCTCCCGCAGTGCGGTGCCGGGTTCGACGCCCAGCTCCTCCACCAGCACCCGGCGGCCCTCGCGGTACGTCTCCAACGCCTCGGCCTGCCGTCCACAGCGGTACAGCGCGAGCATCAGCTGGCCCCGGAACCGCTCCCGGGTCGGGTTCTCGGCGACCAGTACGGTGAGCTCCGCGACCAGCTCCCGGTGCCGGCCGAGCGAGAGGTCGGCGTCCACCCGCTCCTCCAGCACCGCGAGCCGGCGCTCCTCCAGGCGCCTTTGTTCGCTGCGCAACGTCGGGCTATACCCAACGTCGCCGAACGGAACTCCGCGCCACAATTCAAGTGCGCTGCGTAATTGCTCGGTGGCCTGTTCGATTGCGCCGGTGCTCGCGGCATGCCGACCATTCTCCGAAAACCGCTCAAACATCGCCGAGTCGATTTCTTCAGATCGTGCCAGAATGCGGTATCCCGAGCTCAGGCTCACGATCCGGTCTTCGTCGCCCAGCGCCCGGCGAAGCCGATGCACCAGCACCTGTACGTCCTTGACCGGGACCTTCGGTGGAGCGTCCGGCCACAGCGCGTCGACCAGGCAGTCCACCGAGACCAGCTGGTTGCGGTGGCACAGCAGGACCGCCAGCAGCAACCGCTGTTTCGGCGAGCTGATAAGGATCTCCCGTCCGTTGCCGCGTATCAGTAACGGGCCAAGGACAAGAAACTTCACCGGCGCCCCTCGTGACGAGCGTGACCAACCTCGCGCAACCGATGCGATACCTGTCAGAAACCGGCATCCGCAAAAGTTTGCGCTGCATCACATCATCCTCGACACGCGCCGTCCGAGGGGTATCGCAAATGAAGACATTTGACGCGGGTTCCGCCGAACTGGTGGCCACAAACGGAATTCAGATCGGCAGATGGGAGCAGTACCCGGAGGTAACCGCCGGGCTCCCGTTCGACGCGATGTGGTGCGTCATCCCAGCGGGTTCCAGCAGCGCCCGGGACTGTCACCCGGAGGGCGAGTTGCAGGTTTTCCTCAACGGCTCGGCGGTGATCGAGTCGGACGGCACCTCCGTCCCGGTGCCCCAGGGCAGTGCTGTGCTACTCGGCTGCAGAGCCAGTCGCCCGAGGTGCTGGAGGCGGCGAAGGTGGACGGGGCCGGCGCCTGGGCCACCTTCGTACGGATCACGCTGCCGCACCTGCGGCAGTTCATCGAGCTGGGGATCCTGCTCGG
>JBOGDF010000081.1:0-17283 GCA_050701635.1 Micromonosporaceae bacterium
GCGTTGGGACGGCGCCCAGCACCGCAGCGACATCGCGCTGGCCGCCGTACGCGGCGAGACCACCATCCCGAAGCGCTGACGTCGGGCGCCGCCGCTAGCGCTGCTGGGGCGTGAGGAAGACCTGTGTCCGTGCGGGGTCCGCGCCGGGCACCGGATCCACCTTCACCTGGCGCCGGCACCGCCCGGGCGGGATCGGGCCGCCGCGCAGTCGGTCTTCGGCGCCGCCGATGACGGCGCCGGTCTTGTCACGGAAGACGACCGTAGCGGTCGGGCTGCCGCTGGCCTGGTCGTGGTCGGACTCGACGCCGAAAGTGAGGATCTCGAAGCTGTGGTTGCTCGGTGCGTGGCTGATCCCGCTGGTGGTGAAGGTGGCGAGCGGCGCCTCGCCGTCGGGTACCGGCCACCACTCCACGTCGCCGAGCGTCGCCCGTACGCCGGCGGCGCGGTTGCCGTCGAGGTAGAGCGTCCCGGTGACGGCGCCCTGCCCGCCGGGCGCGATGGTGGTCTGCCCCGTGAGTTCGTGGGCGTCCACGCTCTCGTCGGCCACCGGCCGGCCTCCGGAGTCGACCAACTGGAGGGTGACCTTCGCGTTCCACGCCACGTCCCGGCTGGTGTTCTCCAGCACGACGGCGTACGTGATCCGGCGGCCGTCGTCGGTGATGACCGACGAGCCCTGATCCGTGATCCGTACCTCGCCGTCGTCGCTGGGGGTGGCGGCCGGAGAGCCGTGCGGTACGGCCGGCGGTGGATCGGTGCCGCGCAGTCGCGTGTCGGTGCCGCATGCTGTCAGGCCGACCACCGCGAGGCCACAGATCGCGAGCCGCCACGCTCTGGGTACGCCCATCGAGTGCCTCCCCGTTACTCACGTGTCGACCCGCGACACTAGCCGCCGCACTCCAGTGGCCGCTGGTACCGGTCTACTACGATCCGGACGGTCCGCGCGAGGTTGGGGGAGGCCATGACCACGGGGTCGGCGATGGCGTGGGTGCGGGCGCACCGGCTGCGGTTGGTGGTCGGCGCGTGGCTCGCCCTGGCGCTGGTGTGGGGTGGGTTCGCGGTGCTGCGGTCCGACGTGCCGGAGCGGGTGGTACGGGATTACCTCACCGCCGTACGGGAGCAGCGGGTGGACCGGGCGCTGAAGCTGGTGGAGGTCGACTCGGATACCGACCGGACCCTGCTCGAGGCGAAGGCGATCTCCCGCGAGTGGCGCATCGTCTCGGTGTTGCGTACTGATTCCAACAACCTGCAGACCTTTGTCGACGCGATGATCGAGGGCCCGGACGGCAAGGCCACGGGGACCTTCGAGCTGATGCAGGACGACGGCGTCTGGCGGATCCAGAATCCGTTCGTCGAGCTGACCCTGGCCGGCCCGCTGGCGTACCTGGAGCTGAACGGTGCCCGCTACCCGTGGAGCAAGATCAACAATGGTGAGTCCTTGGCGCTGTTCCCGGGCTTCTACCGGTTCTACGGCAGCACCCGCGATCTGCTGTCGGTCACCCCGTCGTCGTCAACCCTGGTGCCCGAGTGGGGCAGGATCCTTCCTGCCCGAGTCATCGAGGGCAAGGCGACCAGAGCAGCGACCCGCGATACGCAGCGCGCCGTCGAGGCGTACCTCACCGAGTGCGCCAAGAGCACGGAGCGGTCGCCGCTCAACTGCCCGTTCGGGCTGGACGCTTCCTTCGTCAGGATGAGGGACGGCTACTACTTCGACGTCGAGGACGTGCGGTGGAAGGTGACGCGGCAGCCCGAGGTGTACCTGGAGGCGTATGGACCGGGGTTCATGCTGATCGATCGTGACCTGGCGACGGTGCAGCTGAGCGCGATGGCCACCGACGAAGCCGATCGCCGGCGCCGGATCACGCTCACTTGCCCGATCGAGGTCAACTACCTGGGCATGACCCTGGACGGAGCCACACCGAAGGTGGCGCCGCTCCAGTTCGACTCGCCCGCGCCGCGTACGCACGCCACCTGTCACTGAGCCGTACCGGCCCGGTTGCGGTTGCGTCTCGGCAGTCTGTCTTACATAGACAGAGCGGCTCGGTCCGGCTTAGCGTCTGCGGCACCACGAGGCTTGGCCTGGGAGGAACCGTGAACCACAGAAGTCGTACGCTCCGCGGCGCGATATTCGCCGCCGCGGCCCTGCTGGCGCTCAGCATCGCGCCGCTCACCACCGGCGCCGCGACCGCAGCGACCGCCCGCGACACGGGGGCGCGGGACGAGGTCGTCACGATCGACGGCGTACCGGCCAGGGTGGTGGTGCCGGAGGGCTGGAACGGCACGCTGCTGCTCTACAGCCACGGCTTCCGGGCGTACGGTGGCGCCAACCCCGCCACGGCCACGCCCTCGGGCCTGGAAGCCGACGGCCCTGCGATCCAGTCCCTGCTCACCGGGCAGGGGTACGCGCTGGCTGGCTCGGCGTTCCGTACCACCGGATTCGCCCACAAGGACGGGCTGGTCGACCAGGTGAAGCTGCTCGACTGGTTCGGCCGGCACGTGGCGAAGCCGAAGCGTACGTACTCCTGGGGCGACTCGTACGGCGGCCAGCTCTCGCTGCTGATCGCCGAGCGCAATCCGGACCGGATCGACGGCGCGCTGTCGCTGTGCGGGCCGGTCGGCGGCGCGGTGAACCAGGAGCGGCTGCGGCTCGACACCGCGTACGCCATCAAGACCCTGCTCGCGCCGGAGCTGGAGCTGACCGGCATCGCCGACCCGGCGGCGAACCAGGCCGCGGCCGACGCCGCGATCGACACCGCCCGCCGCGGTACGCCGCAGTCGAAGGCGAAGCTGGCGCTCGCCGCCGCGCTGGGCGACATCGCGCCGCAGTTCGACGGGCACGCGGCCGGTGCGCCCGACAGCGTCGACGAGGCGCTGGTGCACCTCGGGGTCTACCTGCGGTTCATCGTCTCGCCGGGCGCGTTCGGCCCGCAGCGTGCCGCGCACGAGGAGCGGCTCGGCGGCACCCCCGCCGGCAACACCGGGGTCGACTACCGCACCGTGCTCGCGCGTTCCAGCCAGCGCGACCTGGTCGCGCAGGCGTACGCCGCCGCCGGGCTCGACCTCGACGCCGACCTCGCCGCGCTGAGCGCCGGGGAGCGGGTCGCCGCCGACCCCGACGCGGTCCGCTACCAGCTCCGGTACGGCCAGCCCACCGGCTACACGCCGGTGCCGGTGGTCACCGTGCACACCACCCTCGACGGCACCGTCCCGGTGGAGCACCACCGCTGGTACGCCGACGCCGTGGCGCGGGTCGGCAACCCGGCGAACCTGCGGCAGACGTACCTCGCGCGGGGTTATCACTGCGCGATCAGCGCCGGTGAGATCGCCGTGGCGCTCGGGGCGCTCGACACCCGGGTGCGTACCCGCGCCTGGGGCGACACCGGTCCCGCCGCGCTGAACGCGGCGGCTGCCCGCTACCCGGACGCGCAGCGGCAGGTGTTCAGCTACTGGTCGTTCGACGGCTCGCCGGGCAGCGGCTGGGCCGCCCTGGAGCCCGGCTTCACCGACTACCGCCCCGCTGCCCTGCCCCGCCCGTTCCCGTTCTGATCCTGCCGCCTCCCACCCCGCCTCCAAGATCATGGTTCCCGCCACGTCGCTACAACGACATCAAAGGGCCCATGATCTTGGGGGTACGGGGTGCGTACGGCGCACCACGTCCTAGGCTCGGCGGGTCATGAGACCTCGTCGCGACCCGGTGAACCTGACCTCCGCCGCGCTGCTCGGGCTGCTGCACTCCGACGGTGGGATGACGGCCAGCGAGCTGGCGCGGCTCGCCGAGCAGCGGGTCGGGCCGTATTTCGCGATCACCCGCAGCCAGGTGTTCACCGAGGTCAAGACGCTCACCGCGCGGGAGCTGGTGGCCGCCGGACCCGAGGGGCCGCGCGGTGCCCGTCCGCTGGAGATCACCGACGCCGGGCGGGAGGCGTTCCACCGCTGGATCACCAGCCCCGTACCGGAGGTGCCGATCCGAAGCGAGCTGCTGCTGCGCATACGGTTCGGCGAGCTGATGACCGACGCCGAGCTGGCGGCGCTGATCGCGGAGGAGCTGGCCGGACACCGCTCCTTGCTCGCCGAGTACGAGCGCCGCATGACCACCGCGTCGGCGCCGGGGCGCAACCGCTACAACGCGGCCGTACTCCAGATGGGCATCTACGCCGAGCAGGTCCGGGTGCGGTGGCTGGAGGAGCTGCCCGACCTGCTGCAACGCCCCGGGGTCAGGCGCCACCTGTAGCGGTCCGCGAGTCGTGGGTCCGCATCGCGTCCTGCCGGGCGGCCTCCTCGCCGGTGGCGATCGGGGCGGTAAGGAAGCTGTCGGGTACGCCGAAGCCGTCGACCAGGGTCAGCGCGTGCGGGCGCAGCTCCCGGCACAGCTCGTTGACCACCGCGGTGACCGCCTTGGCGCGGGCCGGGGTGAGCCGCCCGTGCTGCAGGAACCACCCGACGTCGGACTCCACATTGGACAGTACGTAGAGGTCGCACAGCTTGCCCAGAAGCGGCGCCACCCCGGAGTCGCAGCGGTCCAGCGCGCCGACGAAGGCTTCCAGCACGACCCGGTCTACGTGCACCCTGGCCGCCCGCAGTACGTGGTCCTGCGCGGCGTTGAACACCTCGAACGCGCTGGCCACCCCGTCGCCGTCGACGTCGCGGGCCCGCCGCAGCCGCCGCGCCAGGGTGTCCAGGACGTGCTTCTCCCGGTCCTCGAACAGCTTCAGCTGCCATCCCCGGTCCCGTACGTCGGCCTCTTCGTCGGTGCCGGGTGCCGCGTCGACCAGGCGCCGGATCAGCTCCCGGGCGGTGCTGCGTTCGATCACGGCCTCCACAAAGGACGACGCGACGAACCGTACGACCCCGAGCGGGTCCAGCGAGCCGAAGTGGTCCCGGTAGCTGGTCAACAGCCCCTTCGCGACCAGCTGCAACAGCACCGTGTTGTCGCCCTCGAACGTGGTGAACACGTCCACGTCCTCGCGGAGCTGCGCGAACTGGTTGACCGCCAGGTAGCCGGCGCCGCCGCACGCCTCCCGGCAGGTCTGGATGGTGTGCAGCGCGTGCCAGGTGCCGACCGCCTTCAGCCCCGCCGCCCGGTATTCCAGCTCCCGCTGGTCGTGGTCCCGCTGTTCGACCTCCTCCTGGGACGCGTCAGGGTCGGGCGGCGACGCCAGGTCGTGCAGCCGGCTGACCAGCTCCTCCTGGGCGAACCGCAGCGCGTAGCTGGTCGCGATCGCCGGCAGCAGCCGCCGCTGGTGGGCCTGGTAGTCGAGCAGCACCACCTCGTCGTCGGAGTCGGGTGGGTTGAACTGGCGGCGTACGGAGCCGTAGCGGGTCGCGATCGACAGGGCGAGCTGGGCGGCGGTGCCGGCCGTACCGCCGACGCAGACCCGGCCCCGGATCAGAGTGCCGAGCATCGTGAAGAACCGCCGCCCCGGGTTCTCGATCGGGGACGTGTACGTGCCGTCGGGCGCCACGTCGCCGTAGCGGTTGAGCAGCGCCTCACGCGGCACCCGTAACCCGGCAAAGGTCAGGCGGCCGTTGTCGACGCCGGGCAGGCCGGCCTTCGCGCCGCAGTCACCGATCGTCACGCCGGGGCGGGCCCGGCCGGCGGCGTCCCGGATCGGCACCAGGAAGGCATGCACACCGTGCGACTCCCCAGCGGTGATCAGCTGCGCGAACACCACCGCCATCCGGCCGTCCCGGGCGGCGTTGCCGATGTAGTCCTTGCGCGCGGCCTCGTGCGGTGTCTCGATCACGAACTGCTGCGTCGCCGGGTCGTAGGTCGCGGTGGTACGCAGCCGCTGCACGTCCGACCCGTGCCCGGTCTCGGTCATCGCGAAGCAGCCGGGCAGCTCGAAATCCATCACCTGCTTCAGGTACGCCGCGTGATGCCGTTCCGTGCCCAGCGCCGCGATCGCGCCGCCGAACAGCCCCCACTGCACGCCGGCCTTCACCATCAGCGACAGGTCGCCGCCGAGCATCTCCAGACTCACCGCCGAGCCGCCGATGTCACCCCCGCCGCCGTACTCTTTGGCGAAGCCGAGCTTCGGGATCCCGGACGCCGCCAGGGCGCGCAGCTGCTCGTACACCCGGGAGCGGTTTTCTTCCAGGCTGAGACCCGGGCTCGCGCCCGGGGGCAGGCTGGGCAGCTGGTCGCGGACCTGCCTGCGGACGTGGCCCCACCGGCCGTCCAGCAGCGAACACAGCGCGGCAACCAGCGAATCCGCCATGCGGGTCAGACTATCGGCGGCTGGCGGCCGCGCCGGTCACAGCCCGAGCTTCCTGGCCAGCCGTTCGGTGTGGAAGTCGGCGTCGCCGAAGGCCAGCGCCGAGCCGATCGCATGCCGCAGGTACGCGTGCAGGTCGTGTTCGGCGGTGAAGCCGATCGCCCCGTGCACCTGGTGCCCAAGCGAGCACACCCGCTGGTACGCCTCGCTCACCCACGCCTTGGCGGCCGACACCTCGGTCGACGCGTCCAGCCCGGCGGAGAGCCGCCAGATCGCCTCGTACGCCAGGAACCGGGACGACAGTACGTCGATCGCCATGTTCGCGCAGTGGTGCTGTACGGCCTGGAACGCGCCGATCGGCTTGCCGAACTGTTCCCGCTGGCTCGCGTACTCCACCGACCGGTCCAGTACGCCCTGCGCCCCGCCGACCATCTCCGCGCAGGCCGCGGCGGCGCCGTACTGCTCGATGGCTTCCACGACGGGCGCGCCACCGCCTACCTCGCCCAGCACCCGCTCGGCCGGGACGCTCACGTTCTCGAACGTCACCCGGCACATCCGGTCCGTCCCCACGGTGTCCAGCGGCTCGCGCGAGATCCCCGGATCAGCGGCGTCCACCAGCAGCACGGTGAGCGACTCCGGGTCGCCACCCTGGGCCACCACCAGCAGCTCCGTCGCGGCCTGGGCGTACGGCACGAACAGCGCCGTCCCGTCGAGGGTGAGCTGATCGGAAACCGTGACGTCGGATCCGGCGGCGCCCCAGCGACCGCCCGTGGCGGCACGCGCGTAGGTCATCACCCGGCCCTGGGCGATCGCGCCGAGCCACTCCGCCTTCTGGTCTTCGGTGCCGAAGCGGGCGATCGGCAGACCGCAACACGCCACGCTGCTGGCCAGCGGGCTGGGGACCGCGGCTCGTCCCGCCGCTTCGAGCAGCAGGCACAGCTCGAGGAACCCCATCCCGACCCCGCCGTACGCCTCGTCGAACGCCAGCCCCGGCCAGCCGAGGTCGACCATCTCCTTCCACAGCGCGGCGGAGTAGCCGGCCGGATCGCCGGCCACCGCCCGTACGTCGGCGCTGCCGCGCCGGGCGGCGAGCACCTCCCGGGCGGTGTCGGCGATCAGCTGCTGGTCCTCGGTGAGCGTGAGATCCATGGTCTAGGCCTCGGGCGGGATCTTGTCGGACCGTACCCAGACTCCGGGTTTCTCCTCCCAGAACAGCTGCACCAGTACGCCGCCCGCGTGCTTCGGGTGGATGAACGTGTGCTTCCACGCCGCCCCGTCCTTGACCCCTTCCTCCAGGTCGAAGGTGGGGGTCTCGTGGTGCTCGCAGGCCGCCATCGCGGCGTCCCAGTCGGCGACCTGGAACGTCACGTGGTGTACGGAGGTGCCGTTCTTCTCCAGGAACCGGTCGATGAACGAGTCCTCGCCCCGGGGCATGATGACCTCCCAGCAGATGGTCGAGCCCGGGATGTTCAGCACCAGATCGGCCATGTCGGGGAGCTCGTCGATCGGCGTACGCCACACCTCGACGAAGCCGGCGAGCTCGGCGTACCACCGGGCCAGCTCGTCGCGGTCGGCGTACGCCTGGCAGATGTGGTCGATGCCGACGATGCCGAGCGTGGGCTGTTCGGCGGCCGGCGACTCGGCCGACTGCGCCGACTCAGCCGGCTCCGCCGGCACCGCGGTCTCGTCGCCGCAGAGCGCCAGACTGCCCGGCCCGCGCAGCCGGAACAGCACGCCCGGGCCGTGCTGCGGCGGGGTCAGCGCCGCCTCGATCCAGGTGCCGTCACCCCCGGCGTTCACCGCGATGCCCAGCTTCTCCAGCTCGGCGCGGGTCGCGTCGAGATCCGGCACCTCGGCGGCGACGTGGTGGAAGCCGCCACGGCCGCGTTGCGCGTCGAGCACGGCCTGGATCGGCGAGTCGTCGCCGGACGGCGCGAGCACCTCCCAGACCTGTCCCGCGGCGCCGGGCACCGCGAGGCGTACCCCCTTCACGCCCTGCTCGGGATGGTCCCAGCTCAGCGTGCGCCGAAACCCGAACAGCCGCTCCAGCTGCCCGACCTGTGCCTCCAGGTCGGGCGCGACCTGGGCGATGTGGTCGATTCGGTAGATCCGCATGTCGTCCCCTCAGCTCGGGTGTGGCTCGATCCAGTCGTAGCCGTAGGTCACCAGCTCCTTCACCAGGCGGAGGTTGTAGCGGTTCATCGCCGCGATCCGCTCGGCCAGCTCGGCCACCCGCTTGTCGAACTCCTCGGCCGGATACACCTCGTTGACCAGCCCGAACTCCAACGCCTGCTGCGCGTCGAGCCGTACCCCGGTAAACAGCATCTGCTTCGCCCGGGCCTTGCCGATCCGCTGCGGCAGCCGTTTCACCCCACCCCACCCGGGGGCCGACCCGCCGACCTCCGGCTGGTCCGGGTCCTCTTTACCGTCCATGAATTTCGGTTGGTACGGAGGCCGCGCCGACAACGTGATCTCGACCAGCCCGAGCTTGGCGTTGTCGGCGGCGACGATGAAGTCGGCGCCCAGCGCGAGCTCGAGGCCGCCGCCGACGGCGTACCCGTGGACCGCCGCGATCACCGGGATCGACACCCGCTCCATCATCGCGAACGTCTTCTCGCCGAGCCGGCCCTGCTCGATCCGGTCCTTCTTGGTCAGCCCCTCGGACCAGTCGAGGTCCATCCCGGCGCAGAAGGCCCGCTCGCCCGCGCCCCGCAGCACGGCGACGCACACGTCCTCGTCATCGTCGATGGCGTTGAAGACCTGCCGCAGCTCGGTCAACGACTGCGGGGTGAGCGCGTTCAACTTGTCCGGCCGATTCAGGGTCAGCCAGGCGACCCGCTCTTCGATCTTCACATCGAGGGTTTCGTACATGCGCTTCCTTCTCCTAGCTCCGGGGCAGTTTCAGGCCCCGAGTGGCGATCACATTGCGTTGGATTTCCGTACTGCCGCCGAGGAACGTGGCGGCGACCGAGTCGAAGCGCAGGTGGGTGAATGCGGCGGCCAGCGGTGCGCCCTCCCGCTGCCACAGCGCTGCGAAAGGACCAAAAGCCTTTGCGCCGGTACGCGCCAGCCGCTGGCTCAACTCCGCCCCGAACAGCTGGTTGACCGAGGCTTCGTACCCGGGTACGCCGGTTTTGGCGGCCGAGACCGTGTAGCGGGCGAGGTTGTGCAGCACCCGGATCTCGATGTAGCGCTGCGCGATCTCGTGTCGCAGCATTCCAAGATCCTCGCGCAGATAGCGCCGGCCTTCGTCGCTGTTGACGTAATCGATCAACTGGGACAGGGCGTGTTCGAACTTCACGGTGGCGCCGATCCCGGCCCGCTCGAAGCTGAGCGCGGCCATCGCGATCCGCCAGCCCTGGTTCTCCTCGCCCACCCGGTTGGCGACGGGCACCCGTACCCCGTCGAAAAAGATCTCGGCGAACGGCGCGGAACCCCGGATGTCCTCGATCGGGCGGACCGTGACGCCGGGGGTCTTCACGTCCACCAGCAGGAACGTGATGCCCCGGTGCCGGTGCGCCTCCGGGTCGGTCCGCACCAGGACGAACAGCCAGTCGGCGTACTGGCCGAGCGAGGTCCACACCTTCTGCCCGTCGACCACGTAGTGGTCGCCGTCGCGCACCGCCCTGGTACGCAGCGACGCCAGATCCGAGCCGGCGCCCGGTTCGGAGAAGCCCTGTGCCCAGGTGCGCTCTCCCCGGGCGATCGGCGGCAGGTGTTCGGCCTTCTGCTCGTCGGTGCCGTACTCCAGCAGCGTCGGCCCGAGCAGGAACGCGCCGATCCCGTTCACCGTCGGGACCTGCGCCCGCATCATCTCCTCCTGCAGGATGAACTCCCGCATCGGGTCGAGGCCGGCGCCGCCGTACGCGGTGGGCCAGGCCGGCGCGATCCAGCCCCGCTCGGCGAGCGCGCCGGCCCACTGGCGGGCGCCGTCCCGGCGTACGGGGTCCTCGCTCACCCGGTCGACGGGCCAGCTGTATCCCCAGACGTCCTCCGGCTCCAGGCTGTGCTCGGCCTCCGGATCCGGCCGGTACGACGCCGGGAAGTTCTCCCGGATGAAGCCGCGCGCCGCCTCCCGGAACGCGGCTTCTTCGGGTGTGTCCTCCCAGTTCATCCCGCGTCCTTTCTCGGGGTTGCCTCCTGCTCGGTGGCCTCGCGGTCCCAGGTGCCGGGTGTGATGCCGTGGCTGCCTTCGGCGCGCAGCCGGTACTTCGCCACCTTGTCCGTGGGGGTACGCGGCAGCGCGTCGATGAACTCGACGTAGCGGGGCACCATGAACCGCGGCAGCTGCGCTTCGCAGAACGCGACCAGCTCCGGTGCGGTCAGCGTGGCGCCGGGCCGGAGTACGACGGCGAGCTTGACGTCCTCGTCCTCCCACTCCGACGGCACCCCGATCGCGGCGCACTCCAGGACGGCGGGGTGCAGGTTCACCTCGCACTCCAGGTCGAACGCGGAGATGTTCTCACCCCGGCGGCGGATCGAGTCCTTCATCCGGTCGAGGAAGAAGAAATACCCGTCCTTGTCACGCCATACCCGGTCGCCGGTGTGGAACCAGAGGTTCCGGAAGGTGTGCGCGGTCGCCTCCGGGGAGCCGTAGTAGCCGGTGGTGATCACGTACGGCTGTTTCGGGCGCAGCACCAGCTCGCCGGCGACGCCGGGGCCGACCTCGCGGTCCTGCTCGTCGACCACGGCCGCCTCGAAGCGTTTCGCGTTCACCGTGCCGCACGACCCGTCCCGCCACTGCCCGTACGGGCTGGCCGTCGGGATGCCGGCCTCGGTGCTGGTGTACGTCTCCACTGCCCGTACCCCGAAGCGGTCCCGCATCGGCGCGTCCAGCGAGGACTTGCCCATGTAGAACATCTCCAGCGGGTGATCCTTGTCCCGGGGTGTGGCCGGCTGGTTGAGCAGGATCGGGATCATCGAGAACACGCTCATCGCGACCTGCGCGTCGAAGTGCCGTACGTCGTCCCAGAACCGGGACGCGCTGAACTTCTCCACCACCGCGATCGCGCCGCCGCCCAGCAGCGCCGAGAACACCCCGTCCCACAGCCCGGCAGCGTGGAACAGCGGCAGCGGGCAGTAGATCGTCTTGCCCCACCGGTCGAGGTAGTCCAGCGAGTCCCAGGCGCAGGTCAGCGCGAGGGCGTGGGAGCACATGGCGCCCTTGGAGGGGCCGGTGGTGCCGGAGGTATACATGATCGCCAGCAGGTCGGAGAACGCCACGTCGACCTCGGGCGCCGCATCGCCGTACGAGAGCAGCTCGGCCAGCGGTATCGCCTCCTTGCCCAGCAACGGCGGCGTCGCGGCGGCCGGGACGGCGCTGCTGGTGGCGGCTCCGGCTACCCCGGAGCGGACGACGACGCGGCCCAGGCCGGGGAGGCGGGCGGAGAGCGGGACGAGCCGGTCGGCGTACCCGGCGTCGATGATCAGCGTCGAGGAGTCCGAGCTGGCGAGTACGTGGCGCAGCATCTCGCCGCGGTGGTTGGTGTTGACCGGCACCGCCACGGCGCCGAGCCGGGCCAGCGCGAAGACGACGTACACCAGGTCGGCGCAGTTGGGCAGCATCACCGCGACGTGGTCGCCGCGGCCGACGCCCTGCGCGATCAGCCCCTGCGCGACGCGGTTCGCCATCGCGTCCACGTCGCCGTAGGTGACTTCTCCGTCGCGGAACTTCAGGAAGGTCTGGTCTCGGTGGGTCTCTGCCCGGGCGGAGAGCACCTCACCGACGACGTGACTCTCCAACCGTTCGTTGCGCATCCACACCTCCGGGTGCCCGGGACTGTGCCTGCGACTCGATGCCGCGACAGTGGGGGCATTTGCGCCATATGAGCACGCGACCCGGAGCCACCACAAGTCGGACCGGCCGCCGGCACCGCTCGTCGCCGCGCATCGACCACCGCCACTGTGACGACCGTCGCACCGGCGGGACGCCGCTCTCCGCGTGGCTTCCGGTGCCGATTCTGAGAAATGCTGTAACACGAAGCCAATTCGCGACGCTGTCCCTAGTGAGCCCCCGTGCCGTTCCCCCGTGCGGTCCGGGGGCTCCCTATTGTCTGGAGCCGGCGGGCCTAGAGCTGGCGGGTTTCGTAGAGCTGGGCCATGCCGGTGACCGCAGTGGTGACACTCTCGCGCAGCTCCGGTGGCGTGAGCACCTCCACGTCGGCGCCGAGCCGCAGCAGCTCCCCGGTTGCGTGGCCGATCGACTCGGTGGGGATCTCCGCCCGGGTCCAGCCGGGCCGTTCCGGATCGGGCGTCGCGGTGGCTGCCGCCGCCTGCGACACCACCGGGGGTACGCAGTCCGGGAACCGCTCGACGCCGCGCGCCGAGAGCCGGACGGTGGCCGTACCGGTGTAGCGACGGGCGTCCCACTCGGCGAGGTACGCCTGCCAGTGCGCCGTCAGGTCGAAGTCCTCGGGCCGCGCGAAGCCCTCCTCGAGCGGCGCCAGCTCGAGGATCTGCGACACCCGGTAGTTGGAGATCCGGCTGCGGTGCCGACCCACCAGATACCACCGCCCGGCCTTCAGTACGAGCCCGTACGGGTCCAGGGTCCGGGTCACCTCCTGCGGCGCCTTCCAGCGGCGGTAGCGGATCCGGATCCGGCGCTGCCGCCACACCGCGTCGGCGGCGGCGGTCAGGTGCGGCACGGTGTCGCCGTCGCGATACCAGCCCGGGGCATCGAGGTGAAACCGGGCGGCGATCCGCTCGGCCCGGTCGCGCAGCTCGGCGGGCAGCGCGGCGAGCAGCTTGAGCTGGGTGGCCGCGACCGTGGCGCCGAGCCCGAGCTCGGCCGCCGGCCCGGGCAACCCGGCGAGGAACAGCGACTCCGCCTCGTCGGAGGTGAGCCCGGTGAGCCGGGTGCGGTAGCCGTCCACGAGCTGGTAGCCGCTCTGGTCGGCGTAGATCGGCACCCCGGCGGCGGCGAGCGACTCGGTGTCGCGGTAGACGGTGCGTACCGAGACGCCCAGCTCGTCGGCGAGCCGGCGCGCGCTCATCCGGCCGCGGGACTGCAACAGCAGCAGCAGGGACACCAGACGGCTCGCGCGCACGTCATGGACTGTGCCACGTACCGCTGACAAGATCTGTCAGGGGTGGTACGCCTCCGCCGCCGCCATCATCGAGCCCTGGACCGCCTCCGGCTGGTCCCCGAGTCCGACCAGCAGGTTGATGGTGAGCGGGGCCAGGATGCTGAACACGCCGCTGTCGTCGGAGCCGAAGACGCCGGCGATCTCGAGCAGCACGTACCCGTGGGTGGCGCTCCAGATCTGCCCGGCGACCTGTACGTCGTCGCCATCGGTAAGCCGGCCGGCGGTCATCGCACGGCGTACCACCTCGACCAGCGGGGTGAAGGTGGCGTCGAGCTCGGGGATTCCGGTGGGGGTGCGGTCGACGGTCAGGTTGTGCTCGATCCTGGCTCCGGTGCCGGGTGCGGTGGCGCCGAACATCAGCCGGTAGCGCTGCGGGTTGGCCAGGGCGTACTCCCGGTACGCCAGCCCCAGCGCGCACAGGTCGGCCACCGGGTCGTCGGTACGCGGCACCTCGGCCAGCCGCTGCCCGAACCGTACGAACGCCTCCTGGGTGATCGCGTCCAGCAGCCCGCGCATGCCGCCGAAGTGGGTGTAGACCGCCATCGTCGAGGCGCCGATCTCGGCGGCGAGCTTGCGCGCCTGCAGCGCCTCCGGTCCGACCTCTTCGAGCAGCCGGATCCCCGCCTCCAGCAGCCGTTCCCGCGGTTCCATGGCTGGACAGTCTTCCATAACCGTGTTATACCTCATCCATAACAGCGTTATGCCCGCTTACGCGGCCGGCCACGGCACTGCCCCGCTTATGCGGCTGGCCTCGGCACGGGAGGGGACGAGATGGCGATGATCGGCGGACACGCGGTGGTGCTGGGGGCGAGCATGGGTGGCCTGCTCGCCGCCCGGGTGCTGGCGGACCACTACCGGTCGGTCACCGTGCTGGAGCGGGACGAGCTGCCGTACCAGCCGGATCAGCGGCGCGGGGTGCCGCAGGGCCGGCACGGCCACACCCTGCTGCCGGAGGGCTGCCAGCGGCTGGAGCAGCTGTTCCCCGGCATCCTCGGCGAGCTGGAACAGGCCGGGGTGCCGGTGCTGCGGGACGACCTCTCCCAGCTGCACTTCTGCGTCGCCGGCTACCTGCTGAACACCCGCTCCGCACCGGCGCAGCCTGTCGCGTTGTACCTCCCCAGTCGGCCGCACCTGGAGTGGCGGGTACGCGGCCGGGTCCGGGCGCTGCCCAACGTACGGCTGGTCGAGGGCTGCGATGTGACCGGCCTGATCGCCACCCCGGACGCGGTGGCCGGGGTGCGTACCGGCGACGGCGAACTGCCGGCCGACTTGGTGGTGGACGCGATGGGGCGGGGTGCCCGTACCCCGGCGTGGCTGGAACAGCTAGGCCACCCGCGGCCGCCGGAGCACACCGTCAAGGTCGACGTCACGTACGCCACACAACTGGTACGCCTGCCCGCCGGCGCGCTGCACGAGAAGCTGGTGCTGATCTCCGCGACGCCGGAGCGGCCGACCGGGCTGGGGCTGTTCCGGCACGAGGACGACACGTGGGAGTTCACCATCTTCGGGATGGCGGGCCGCCGCCCGCCGACCGATCCCGCGGCGATGGTCGACTTCGTGGAGGGGGTCGCGCCGGCGCACGTGGTGGCGGCGCTGCGGGGCGCCGAGCAGCTCGCCGAGGTGGCCAGACACCGGTTCCCGGCCAGCCGCTGGCGGCGGTACGACCGGATGCGGCGGCTGCCGTACGGCCTGATCGCCTTCGGGGACGCGGTGTGCAGCCTCAACCCCACGTTCGGGCAGGGCATGACGGTGGCCACGCTGCAGGCTGTCGCGCTGGCAGATGCCCTGCGCGCCACCGCCAGCGCCGACGCCACCGCGAGCGCCGGCGCCACCGCGACTGCCAGCGCGGGTGACCTGCCGCGCCGGTTCTTCCGTGCCGCGGCCCGGCACATCGACGTCGCGTGGCGGCTGGGCGGGATCGCCGACCGCCGGGTGCTGGGAGCGCAGGCCGTACCGCTGTCGCTGCAGGACCGGATCGCCAGCGCCACCACCGGCCGGTTCCTGTGGGCCGCGTCGTACGACGCCGCGCTCGCGGAACGGTTCCTGCGGGTGTTCGGGCTGGTCGACCCGATGACCCGGCTGAGGTCGCCACGGGCGTTGCTGCAAGTGGCGCGCGCCCACCTCCGCAAGCCCCCCACCGGGTACGCCGAACCCCGCCCCGTGGCCGAGGCGGTGGCACCGTGACCGGCGTACGGGAGCGCGAGCTGGTGGTCGGCGGGATCCGTACCGTGCTGCGCGAAGCGGCGCCGGAGGCCGGGCCGGCTTCCGGGGCGCGTGAGGCGGTGGTGTTCGTACACGGCAATCCGGGGCCGAGCAGCGACTGGGTGGGGCTGGCCGGCGGTGCCGGGGAGTTCGCCAGGGCGGTCGCCTGGGATCAGCCCGGATTCGGGAAGGCGGACAAGCCGCGCGACTTCCCGCACACGGTGCCGGGGCACGCGGACTTCATCGACGGGGCGGTACGCGCGCTCGGGCTGGACCGCGTACACCTGGTGCTGCATGACTTCGGTGGGCCGTGGGGGCTGGAGTGGGCGGCCGCACACCCGGAGCGGGTGGCCAGCCTGGTGCTGGTCAACACCGGAGTGCTGCTCGGCTACCGGTGGCACACCCTGGCGCGGATCTGGCAGACGCCGGTGCTCGGCGAGCTGTTCATGGCGGCGGCGACCCGCGGCGGCACCACGGCGCTGCTGCGGCGTACCGACCCGGGGCTGTCGCCGGCGGCGCTGGACGCGATCTACCACGCCGGCAGCCACCCCGAGACCAAGCGGGCGGTACGCCGGCTCTACCGGGCGTCGAAGCAGCGGATGGTCGACCAGTGGTCGGCGCAGGCGGCGGCCCGGCTGCGGGGGCTCGACGTACCGGTGCTGGTGCTGTGGGGGGCGCGGGACGCGTACCTGCCGGTGGCGCAGGCGTACCGGCAGCGGGAGGTGTTTCCGCAGGCGGAGGTCGTGGAGCTGGCCGACAGCGGTCACTGGCCGTTCCTGGACAACCCGGACGCAGTCGCCGGCGCGGTGCTGCCGTTCCTCCGGCGGGTGGTCGGTTCCACGGCGTACCACTGACAGAAGATGTCAGGGGTACGGCCTTAGCGTCGCCGCATGTCAGTGATTGAGCTACGGATCTACACGATCCACGAGGGCAAGCGCGACGAGTTCGTGAAGCTGTACGACGAGGTGCTGCTCCCGGCGCAGCAGAAGTACGGCCTCGACGTACTGGGGCAGTTCACGTCGCTGGACGACGACACCACGTTCGTCTGGCTGCGCCGGTACGACAGCCAGGAAGAACGCCAGCGCAAGTGGGACGAGTTCTACGGCAGCGACCTGTGGCTCAAGGAGCTGGGGCCGCGCGCCAACCCGTTGATGAAGGATTCGACGAACGTGATCGCGATCGCCCCGACTCCCGGATCGGCGATCCAGTGACGGCGCCGGAGCTGGCGGCGCCGGCGGTGGCTGACGGCCGTACCGACTTCGACTTCTTCCACGGCCGGTGGCGCGGGGAGCAACGCAAGATCGCCAACATCCTGGACCCGGACTGCACCGACTGGGTGGAGTTCGAGAGCCTCACTGAGTGCGATCCGGTGCTCGGCGGGCTGGGCAACGTCGACCACCTGCACGTGGCGGCGTTGCCACCGACCGGCGAGCCGCTCGAAGGGCTGACCGTCCGGCTGTACGACCCCGCCACCGACCTGTGGCGGGTGTGGTGGGTCTCCAGCCGCAGCCCCGGCATGCTCGAGGTGCCGGTGGTGGGCCGATTCACCGACGGCGAAGCCAAGCTGTACGCCGACGAGGTCGTCGGCGGCCACCTGGTCCGCGTCCTCTACCACTGGACCCCGCAAGGCCAGGACAAGGCCCGCTGGCAACAACAGTTCTCGTACGACGCCGGCGCCACCTGGCGTACCAACTGGACCGCCCACTTCACCCGCATCTGAGGGGCCCTCGGCCACTTGGGGCGCTGAGCTGCTGTCGACACGCCGTGCGTGACGGCGTGTCGAC
>JBOGDF010000082.1:0-17225 GCA_050701635.1 Micromonosporaceae bacterium
CTGGATCCGCGTCATCTGGCGCTGCTGGATCACCAGCACGCCCTACGACCCCACCAAACACGGGGCGGCGGCAACGCTCACACAGCCAAAAGCTGCATGAGGTTGACACAGAGGGTGTCATGGCACCCCCAGCGGGACTCGGATACCGGCCAACGGTCCGCCGAAGTATCGGAGATAAGCGCTTCCCTTGATTCCCGACTGACCCGATACCCCGCCCGGGAGCACCCTGAAGCCGACAGATCCATTGGTGCCCGGCATATAGTAGCGGGTGGCCGGCACTTCCCTCAGCTGCGCCCCGATCTGTGCGCCGAGGCTCCGGCTGACACTGGCATCGAGCGGTCTCATGTTGTCGATGTCATCGGCTCCGCCCAGTTGCAGGTCCACAGTATGATCCACGTCCGTACCATCGGGAACCTCGTTACCAGCGCGTCGATAGCGGTTAGCCGCGGAGGTGCCGGAGCGTCCGGGCGCCGTCACTCGCAGCCTGCCTGCAACCGCGGCGTCGTTTAGCGCGTCGACCTTATCCCGTGCGGCAGCTCGCTGGGCGTTCGACCAACTCTTCTTGTACCTAAGACTCAGCGCGACCCCGTCCCTGGCGGCGTCGGCCACCTTCTCGGCGTCGGCGACGTCGTCGGCGGCTTTGGACCAGTTTTTGACGACGTCGGCGATGTCGGTGACGAGTTTCTTGACCTTCATCGCGAGTTTGGCGGCGGCTTTCCATTTCAGGGCGTACTTCAATCCGATCTTGACCAGCAGGCCGCCGACGAGGCCGGAGATGACGGAGACGGCGGTTTCGATGCAGCCGCCGACGTCGCCTTTGAGGAAGCAGTCGATGCCTGCTTTGGCGCCGGTGACTTCGAGGATGATGTCGAGGAACAGTTTCCCGGCGTTGATCAGTTTGCGTTTGAGCGCCTCCTGACGCTTGCGAGCGTCGTTAAGTTTGTCTTCGGCGTCCTGTACGTCGTCGCGGTAGCTGTGTTTGGTGCCGGCCGGTTGTGGTGGTTGGCCGAAGAACAGTCGGAAGCTCTCCCACCAAGCGTTGGCGATCGCCTCGGCGGACTTCGGCTGCTGACAGGGCGTCGTAGGTGCTCGGGTATGGCATGCCGGCGCGCAGGTCCTCCACGTGGACGCGTTCGTGGACAAGCGTCTTGGCCAACTGTTCCTCGCTCTCGAAGGCGCCCCTACAGGGCGTGATGCAGCCGTTCGACGCGGTGGAGCCCGCGCATGCCGGCTCTCGCTCTGTTGATCGTGATCGACAGGTCATCGATCGGAATGCGGCATTTGGAGGCGACACCGCGAACCGAGTCCATCGTCATGGGAGCCGGGCTGGTCCGCCGCCAGCACTCAGTTGATCAGCCAGCCAAATCCATCCGCAGGTCGTTGTGCTTGGTTCAGGGTTCGAGACCTTGGCCCCACGCCGAGCCGAAGCTCGCCAGGGTGTCATACGACCGTGCCACACGTTCATCAAAGATCACAAGCAGCGAATCCGCCGAATAGGAGACCTGGCCCTCTCCCTCGAGTTCGCCTAGCGCTAACGTGACAGCCCTACCACCTCGTGAGCCAAGCCGTACTGACCACACGCTTCGGGGGCAGCCCTCGTCCGAGGTGTGCCACCCAGCCCCAACGTCGTCGATTACCGTTCCAACCAGGTCCCTCCACTGATGGAGGTCGCTCACCTCGACCCACGACGTGCCTGGTGGCGCCGGTAGGACTGTGGTTGTCAGGCCCAAGCCCTCAACCCGATCATCTTGTTCCCAAGAGAACGTAATCGTGGATGTTTCGGTAACAAGTCTTACCCCGAGTTCGACCTCATGAACGTCATCACGCCAGCGCTGCGTCGACCTTGCCGCATCACGAAGTGGAAGGTACAGAACTCGCAACAGTCGTCTTCCGATCAGCGACCGAGCACCCTCCTGCAAAACGCCGATATTGGCCTCAACTATTGGTGTCAATTGCGGCGTCATGGATATCTGAACAATCCGAAATAGTGAAGGGCGCCGTCGGTGTCGAAAACAGCTCCGACTCCATCGGGTCTTATGAAGCGACTTCCGCCCTTGAAGTTGCCACCCCTGACCTGTTCTCGCACGCCCTGTGGATGGGTCAGAATGTCATCCAGCAAGTCCTGGCCAACCGTGTCTACCTGACTTCCCGCGACTCTTGGCAGCTGACCCTTCTTCATGCGCTTATCATAAGCTAAGCCCGCACGAGTCAATTCCCCGCCCCTCCCAATCTCTCTCCCGCTCGCCGACAACTCGTCCAGGTCACGTCCGCCAATCGGGCAGGTATTGTGGACGAGAATTCCCGCGCCATTGACAAAGTAGGTGTGGATGTCATCGATGGTGAGGTTGTAGGCGAACCCGACGGTCGCGGACTCTCGGTCGATACCGAGCACCGCGAGGGTTCGGCCATTGGCGGTGGTGAGTTTGTCGCCGGGGTCGAGTTGGTCGGCGCGTTGCCAGGCTCGGTCGGTGGCGTTCCAGAAGGGGTGGTTTTCGGTGGTGGTGATGCGTTTGCCACCGGCGAGTTTGAGGTCGAGGAGGGTGTCGAGGTGGGCCCAGGTGGCGGTGACGGTGCGGGTGCCTTTCTCGCCGGTTTGGGGGTCGGTGGCGTACACCTTGTCGCCGGGTTTGATCTTTGAGATGGGTTTGGTTTTGCCGCCTGCCATGCGGACTTTGGTGTCGCCGCTGAAGCTGCACGCGCCCTTGCCCGCGGCCCTGGCTGCGCCGAGGCCGCGGCGGGCGTCGGCGACTTCGTCGGCGGCTTTGGACCAGTTTTTGATGACGTCGGCGATGTCGGTGACGAGTTTCTTGACTTTCATCGCGAGTTTGGCGGCGGCTTTCCATTTGAGGGCGTATTTGAGGCCGATTTTGACTAGGAGTCCGCCGACGAGGCCGGAGATGACGGAGACGGCGGTTTCGATGCAGCCGCCGACGTCGCCTTTGAGGAAGCAGTCGATGCCTGCTTTGGCGCCGGTGACTTCGAGGATGATGTCGAGGAACAGTTTCCCGGCGTTGATCAGTTTGCGTTTGAGCGCCTCCTGACGTTTGCGAGCGTCGTTGAGTTTCTTCTGCGCGTCTTGTACGTCGTCGCCGTCGGCGTGTTTCGTGCCGGATGGTTGGCTGACGCGTCCGAAGAACTGGTAGCCGCCGCCGCTGGGGTTCTTGACGGCGGTGCGTTTGCCGTCGCTGTCTTCGGCGAACCGCAGCCCGTCGGGGTCGCTGTAGGTGACGGGGGAGTTGTTGGCGTTTGCGTACGCGTTGAGCTGTTGTGGGTCGCCGGGGTCGATGACCGGGTCGACGGAGATGAACTTGCCGATGCCGGGGTCGTATTCGCGGGCTCCGAGGTGGGTGAGGCCGGTGGAGGTGTCGAGGGTGCCGTCGACGAAGCCGCGTTCACCGGCCCACGGGACATCAGTACCGCGGGGGCGGCCGAACGGGTCGAACCGGCGGTTGGTGACCGCCATCGTGTCGGCGTTTATCTGTACGTACCCGGTGCCGTGGTGGTCGGCGCCGAGGAAATCTACACACGGATTCAGAATTGCTACATCGGGCACCTTGCTGTCGCTCGGCCAGCCGTAGGCGCTACTCGCTGTACCTACCCCACTGGCAAAATGCCGAGCTGAAGCTCAACAACGTCACCCAAATCATGAATCGCCGAACCTACCGATACCCTCTCGGGATGTGAGTCAGCTGGTCCTCAAGACTCCAACCCTCTGGGCGCTCATCTGGGTCGCTCCACGGAGCGCCCGCATCGACCCATGCTCGCCGAAAGCCGCGCGCACCCGCCGCCGTCGCGTCTTGATAACCGAACTCGACTCCACAGCAGGGGCAGTAGTCGTAGAGCGGTGTTCGCTCATCCACCCCCCAGGGTGGTTCAGGCAGCAGCCAACCGCATATTCGGCAACGGTACTTGTCATCACTGTGCAAGGAAGTAGTCCATGTTCGTCGCATGACCGTGAACGGCCGGGTCGGGCTTGAAGAACGTTCGGGGTGCGCCATTTGCATCCATGACGCCGAAGGTGTTCGTACCAGAATGGTAACGCACAACATCACCGTTTCCACGCACCCGGGTCAGCGTTCCGCTTGGCGGGTGTCGCAAGAAATCCTGCGCCTTTTCGACATACTGGACCGCATTCTGCGCATCCGCGAAGTCAGCACCATGGTCCTTGTAATGGCGGAACGCGTTTTCAGCAGCGGACTGCTTCTTCGTGCCGGTCCACAGACCTCCACACGAGTTGTGCACAAGCAGAGCCGACTCACCAGCGTAGTACGTGTGGATGTCGTCTACGGTGAGGTTGTAGGCGAATCCGACGGTCGTGGAGCCTGGGGCGATGCCGGTGACGGTGAGGGTGTGGCCGTTGGCGGTGGTGAGTTTGTCGCCGGGGTCGAGCCGGTCGGCGCGTTGCCAGGCCTTGTCGGTGGCGTTCCAGAAGGGGTGGTCTTCGGTGGTGGTGATGCGCTTGCCGCCAACGAGTTTCAGGTCGACGAGCTTGTCGAGGTGGGCCCAGGTGGCGGTGACGGTGCGGGTGCCTTTCTCGCCGGTTTGGGGGTCGGTGGCGTACACCTTCTCGCCGGGTTTGATCTTTGAGATGGGTTTGGTTTTGCCGCCTGCCATGCGGACCTTGGTGTCGCCGCTGAAGCTGCACGTGCCCTTGGCCGCCTTGGCGGCGCCGAGGCCGCGTCGGGCGTCGGCGACTTCGTCGGCGGCTTTGGACCAGTTTTTGATGACGTCGGCGATGTCGGTGACGAGTTTCTTGACCTTCATCGCGAGTTTGGCGGCGGCTTTCCATTTCAGGGCGTACTTGAGGCCGATTTTGACTAGGAGTCCGCCGACGAGGCCGGAGATGACGGAGACGGCGGTTTCGATGCAGCCGCCGACGTCGCCTTTGAGGAAGCAGTCGATGCCTGCTTTGGCGCCGGTGACTTCGAGGATGATGTCGAGGAATAGTTTCCCGGCGTTGATCAGTTTGCGTTTGAGCGCTTCCTGACGTTTGCGGGCGTCGTTGAGCTTCCTCTCGGCGTCCTGTACGTCACTGCCGGTGCCTTTTGTGCTCGACGGCTGCTTGACCTTCCCGGAGTACTTGTAGCTGCCGTCCGATTGCTTGGCGGCGGTGCTGTTGCCCTCATTGTCCTCGGCGACCCGTAGCCCATCCGGGTCGGTCATTGATGTCGGGTTATTGCTGGCGTACGCGTAGCCGTGCATTTGTTGCGGGTCACCGGGGTCGATGATCGGGTCGACTGAGATGAAGCGCCCGATCCCAGGGTCGTACTCGCGGGCACCGAGATGCGTCAGACCAGTCGACGCGTCGAGGGTGCCATCTACGAAGCCCCGTTCGCCTGCCCAGGGCACGTCGGCGCCGCGGGGGCGGCCGAACGGATCCGTGCGGCGGCGTGTGATCTCCTGGGTGTATCCGTTGACCTGCACCTCGGCGGTGCCGTGGTGGTCGGCCAGCAGGAACCGCACCGTGTCACCGGCGATGCCGGTGCGTACGGCGATCGTCTTCCCGAGGAATTCGTAATAGCGGGTCGATGACGTGACGCCGGTCGCCCGGTCGAGCTTGATCTCGGTGCCATCCAGGTAGAGCGTTGTCGACTGCGGATCCCGGCGGATCAACCGTTCGCCGTTGGCGTCGTACACATAGCTGGTGTCGCCCTCCGTGTCGGTCACCTTCGACAGACGCCCCTCCGGATCCCAGGACAGAGTCTGGGTCCCAGCAGGGCCAGGTCGCAGGGTTGTGTTGCCGGCGGCGTCGTAGTTGTACGCAGAGGTGTCCGCGCCGCCGGGACCGGTGGACGCGATCGACGTCACCGTGTGTGGCCGGGGTTGACCCGCCGCTGGGTAGTCGTAGGTACGCAACGTGTCTTGGCCGCCGACCGCGGTCGCGTGCCGGGTCTCGGCCGTACGGTTGCCTGTCTTGTCGTAGCTGAAGGACTGCCAGTAGGGCGAAGGACCACCCAATGCCGCCGTGGTCGCATCCGCCGCGCAGTCTCCGTTGCCCGGTGTCCACGCCGAATTGAGACGACGCAGATAGTCGTAGCGGAAGCACTGGGTCTCGGCTGGCTGGCCAGCGCCGACCTCTGCAATCTTGGTCAGGTTGCCAGCCGGATCCCGCGTGTACCGGGCGTCGTAATCGGTGGCAGCGAAGCCTTCCCGGTCAAGCTTGATCCGCTGCAGTCGCCGGGTGCCGGTCTCGTACTCGAAGGTCTGCCAGATCGCCTTGCCGTAGTACTGGCCGGTGGTGAGCTGCAATGCCTCCCCGTACGGGGAGTAGGTAGTGCCGGACACGTAGGCGCCGTGGCCGCTGACTTTCCAGGGCAGCCCAAGCCCGTCGTAGCTGTGCATCAGGGTCTCACTCGGCAGACCAGGCGCAGCCGGCAACGCCATGGTCGACAGACCACCGTCGACGTTGTACGTCATCGACGTCGAGTACGTGCCGGCGAGCGCGCCCTCGCTCATCGGGATGGTGATGGCAGAACCGGTCGGCCGGTACGCGGCGTCGTATCCCTTGACCGCGACCGTGTAGGCGTCCGAGCCCACGTACCGGGTGTGCGAGGTGGGGTAGCCCTTGACGAGGGTGTCGTACAACCAAGAGGCCCGCAGTGTGCCCGTTGCCGAGCCCTCCCGGAGCGCCGTGCGACGCCCGAGAGAGTCGTAGCTGTGGTGCAGCGTGACCCTCCGCGCGTCGGTAGTGGACACCAGTTGACCAGCGGCGTCATACGCACTGGTGGTCGTGCCCTTGTCCGGGTCATCGACCCGTACCGGCAGGCCCCTGAGGTTGTACGTGTGCCGCCAGGTGTTCCCAGCGGGGTCGGTTACCGTGGATAGCTTTCCGTCAGGGGTGTAGCTGTAGCGGGTTTCGTCGTAACCGCCGGTCGGTGCCGCGCCTTGGTACTGCCTTAGCGCAATGGTGCGACCGCGCGCGTCAGCGATCGTCGTGCTGGGCGTACTGCCAGCGGGCGGTGTCGTCGTGACCCGGTCGCCACCGTAGGCGACGGTGGTACGCCAACGTTCCGCGCCCAGGACTCGGAATGCCTTCACCGTCGGCCGGCCAGCCCCGTCGTAGCTGGTGCGTACCTGCGCCGGGCTCTCTGTATCACTGGCGAGCATGAAGCGGGTCGCCGAAGGCGCTCCCGTGCTGTAGTAGGGGCCGGTCTCGTCGAGCAGCCAGCCGTGGGAGTCGAACTCCGTGTCAGTGATGACGCGGCCGCCCGCGGGACCCGGCGCCGGGCGTTGGGTCTGCCGTGGTCGCTGCCATCCGTCGTAGAACACGTAGCTCGCCGTGTACGTGCCGTTATTGCGCAGCTCTTCAGTGGTGACCACGTCGGGCGCCGTACGCGACATCGAGTAGCTGAACTTCACGTGCGGCGTCGCACCGCCCGACTTCGAGCGACCAGGCAGCCACACCGCGGTGAGGCGCCCCACTGGATCGAACGTCAGGTCGGTACGGCGCCCGTTGACGTCTTCCTCGACGGTCGCGTTGCCCCATGCCCGGTTCAGTGTCTTGGTCGACGCGTGACCGGCCGGGTTGGTGGTCGTGATCGCCGTGACCGGGCCTCCGGTCTGCGGCGTGTACGCAGTCGTGGTGACCCTGCCCAGCGCGTCGGTGGCGGTCGCGGTACGACCGTGGGCGTCGTAGGTGGCCTTCGTCGTGACCACATAGGAGGGTCCGGTGTCGCCCCAGCTGCCGAGGGTCTCCGCTTGGGTCAGCAAGCCGCGAGTGGGCGGCGTCGTGAGTGAGGTGGCGCCGTCGTAGTACATCCGCTGGTCGGATACCACATCGCCCGGGCGGGTTGGGGTGATGCCGCAGGCCACCGACACCGCCTCGGTACGGGAGACGTTCGCCAGCGCCCAGGCACCGGTGTTGCGTACGTAGGTGTGCCGCGTGCACAGGTCGTCGCCAGGCGTGGACACGTCGCCAAGGTCGTCGATCTGGGTCGGCATGCCGTACCCGTCGAACGTCGTCGCGGATTCCGTGTAGCGGTGGCTGCCGCTGGCCAGCGCGACCCGGGTGCGGGTCTTTCCCGTACCCAGGTATCGGGCGGTCTTGGAACCGGAAGTGGCGGTCGGCCCGGAGACCCACGGGGTGCTGACCGTGCCTGTGACCTCGGGACCGCTGGCACCGTCGTAGGTGATCGTTTCGCGCAGGAAGCCGTTCGCGCGGGGATTGTCGTCAACCACGCCACCTTGCGAATCGGTGACGGTCACGTTGCGGGCGCCGCCCCCGGGCAGGTAGTCGCCGTCCATGCCGCGTAGGTACAGATTCCGGGTGCGGGTCTGCTCACCGGCGGCACCAACCCGGGTCTCGACGGTATTGTATCCGCGCCAGCCACCCCAGGTGCGGTACTTCGGTAGAACCAGCTCGTTGTCGTCGTAGGCCCACGCCGGAGACCCCATGTAGGAGTACGACGTCACCTTGTCGAGGTCGGTGAAGGAGGCGTCGTCCTCGACCACGGAGGTCACCACGTACTTGTGGAAGTAGTGGATGACCGGTTGGGTCTGGCCTTCGGCGGTCCAGTACACCGGGAAGCACCGCATTGTGTTCGTGTGCGGGGCCGCCGGGATGTTGCTTCCGGCGACGCACTCCTTGTTGGAGTAGTTGACCGAGATCCGGCCACCCGACTCGTTGGTTACTCCAGCCACCCGCCACTTGATCAGCGGCGGCGCGACGTCGAGGCCATCGACCCGGTTCTCCAGCTGTACGCCGGTGAACTCGACGTACGGCAGCGCCAGGTCCCCGCCGACCTTGCCGACATGCTGGATCGTCTTGAGCCACAGCCCGGCACTCGTGCCGTCTCCCGTGGCGGGGAACGACTGTCCCAGCCGCCATTCGTCCGCCGGCGCGTACTTCGTGCCGTCCCACACCGACGTGGTGACAGTCGTGAGGCGTTTGCGGCTGAAGAACGCCGGTGACAGCTGCCCGGGACAGGATGTGGTCGAGGTGCAGATCTGGTCGTACGGCACATCCGGCCAGTACCGGGCGTTCGCTGCGGTTAACTGTGATTCCGCACAGGTGATCGTGCCGCTGGGGATGCACCGCTCAGCAACGGTGAAGTCCACGATGGACGGCGCCGTGGTGGTGTGTTCGGAGCCCTGGCGCTCACCGTACTCGATCTTGGTGAGGTAGCCGCCGCGGTTGTAGTTGACGCTCGCGGTGTTGTTGTTGCGGCCGTACCGGTTGTTCTCCTTGGTGTAGTTGTACGTCATCGTGTTGCCGTGCGGGTCGATGACGTAATCGAGATTCCACCGCCAGGTCTGGATGCACGACGAGGACGCATAGCTCGACTGGTGACACGGCTCCCCGGCGTGGTTACCGAAGACCGGCGTGTTGAACGCCGAATACGTCTTCGCGGCGTCGGTGGCGTAGCGCTTGACCAACCCGAAGTAATAGCGGGTCCCATCAGTGGTCGTCAGCCGCCAGTACTCGCCCTCGTTGTCATCGTTGGCCGCACCGGTGAGCCGCACGATCCGCGAACCGTCGTCGTTCTCCAACCGCCACGAGCCGTCCGACGCCTTGACCAGCTCACCGGAGCGGCCTCCGAGCACCAGGGTCGCGTTATCGGACTTCCAGCACAGGTCGCCGGTCTTGGTGGTGTTGTTGCCGCCCGTCATGTCATCGGAGCACGAGACATACTTGCGCTCGACGTACCCGGTCTCCAGGCTGTGGCCCTCACCGATCCAGGACGGCTGGTTGTTCGTCGACGCGGTACGCCCATCCACCGACCCCGACGAATAGCCGACGGTCAGCTCCGGCGCGGGACCGTTGATCGCCGGCGGCACCCGCAGCGGGTACGACCACGAGAAGTCCCCGGTCTGGTTGCTGACCTGCCAGGTAGAAGACGGACCGAGCGGGGTAGCCGCGTAGCTGCCCGAACCGCCGGACGCTGACGCGGTTACTGCGTACAGCGCACCAGTCTCCGCCTTGGCGGTCACCCGCTTGGCGCGTACGTCATTGCGGGTCGGAAGTGAAGTGCCAGTCTGGCACCTGCTCTCCGCCGGTGTCGTGGCCGCGCACGCCGGCAACCGCACCAGACGCAGCCGGGACCACCAATCACCACCCACCGCGAAGGCGAAGGACGCGTAGTCCACCGACAACGACACCGGGCGTGCCTCACCGCCGGCAGAGTCGGCCAGGCGCACCAGCACACCGGTGACACCGGTACGCTCAGTAGTCTTCCGATCGAGCACCTCGACCCGCACCGTGCGGGGACTCGCGGCGCTCGTGGCAGCAACCCACACCGGCGTCCGACCCGCCCGCGTCACAGGACCGGACATGGCGTCTTCGGCGCGGGCCTCCGGCCTGGTGTCCGGGGCCGGCAGGTCCACCACCGCGACACCCGGGCCGGGCCAGACCGGCGCCGCGACACGGGGTGTCTTGCTCGCCGGCGGTCGCAGCGACGACGGCCTAGCGGGCGCATCTCGGCCGGCCACCGATGCGGTCCGCTGCACCTCGGGCCGCTCATCGCCCGGCGCCGCGATCCCCGGCACCTCGGCGAGTGTCACCACAAGCGCAGCACCAATCGCAGCGCACGCCAGCCGCGCCAGGCGGTGCCTGCGACTGCGTCGCGCGAAATTCCGCCCAGTCAGTCGATTCGTCCTGCTCATGACACGCTCCTTGTGCCGACGCGGCCTTGGTTGGTCCAGAACGTGGTGCTGCGTTACGGGCGTGGTTCGTTCGCGATCACATCGACCTGAGCGGGGGAGAGGGCGCCGTAGAAGGCGCGCACCTCATCGACATCGCCCTGCCAGTAGTACGACGGCACAGTGCCGTTTCGGCCCCGCCCGAGCACGAACGGGCCGGCGTACTGACTGGGGTCGAAGGGCACGGTGACGGCTGCCTGCTCAGTCCCGTTGACGTAGAGCCGCATTGTGTGGGTGGCGGGCTCGAAGACGCCTGTCAGGTGCCACCACTCGTCGATCGGACCAACCCAGGAGGCGGCGACCTCCCTTATCGTCGACGCGTCGTTGGGATTCCCGAGTGCGAACTCGTATCGGGCGAGTGCCGGATCCGGGTCAGGGACCGCGCGGATGCTGAATCCGCTGCCGCCGTACCCGGACCCGTCCTGGCTCACCGCCACCCGGGTCGTCGAGTCATCGGTCAGCCGGACCCGGGCCGCGACGGAGAAGTTGCGATTGACCCACATCAGGCCGCCGCTGCGGCTGGCGACTCCGCTCGTGCCATTGAAGGAGACGGCGTAGTCGGTTGGATCGGCGTCATGCCAGCGACCGAACGTCCAGGAACAACCGCTGGACATCGTGAGCGGCTCACCGCGGACCGCATCGATGGTGGTCGTACCGGCGTTCTCGTCGAGGCGCCACTGGTTACGTGGGGCGCCACCGGCCACGTTGAACTCAATGGTGCCTGGCGGGTCACTTGGGTTGCCCGCGGCGTCGTAGCTCCAGGCCCGGATCGTCGTGGGACCGAAGGCGTTGAGAGTTGTGGTCACCTCCGGCGTGCCTGCCGGGACATCGCCGGAGGTGGGTGCGTCCGCGTTCAAGGACCACTTGTACTTAGTGACATCGGTTGAGTCGCCCGGCACGAAGGTGAAGGTGGCCTGTCCGCCGTAGCTGTACGTCTGCCCCGCGGGCACCGAGATGGTCGGGGACTTGGGCCTTGTGGAATCAACCCGGAAGTCACACCACGCGGAGTACGAACTCCACGCCCCCGCCTGGTCGTACGCTCGGACCCGCCAGCTGTAGGTACCGTCACCCAGTGCCGGCGACTGGTAGGTGTAGTCCGCCCCGGGCTTCTTGAAGGCCGTGATGTACTCACCGATCAGCGCGCCACCCTTGTGGTAGAGGGTGAAGTGGCCACGCACCAGCTGGCCCTTGGAGCCGTCGGCGTCATTCAGCCAGGCGACAAGCTTCGGTGGACTCGGGATGGCCGGCGGGCTCGTGCTCGACACGCAGCTCGTGGCCGGATCGATGGTGCGTACGCTGCTCGGCGCCGTGGGCACCGTGTTGTACGTGACGCTCAAGATCGCGTCTCTGCGGAAGCGCTTCCAGCTGGTGTCGGCCTGCGACTCGCTTCCCGCGCGCATCCCCAGGTTCAGTCGCGACCACCTGCCGGCCGCCGCATCCGCCACCGCGTTGACCGCATTGAACTCCACCCACGCGCCGTCCGGGGAACAGCCGGAGTACCCGTACGCCACGGTGCGGGACGCCACGTACTCCCGCCACGCGGGCTGATTGCTCCATTTGGTGGATTCGGCGAACGGATCGGTGCGCCAGAGTTCGACCTCGCTCTTGGTGCAGTTGTACGCCCAGGTCTCGTACGCCTTGAACGTCGCGCCGAGGATGTGCGTCCCCGCAAGCGAAGTGGTGGCGAACCTGAAGTAGAGACGCTTACGGTGCCACCCGTCGTACGAGTTGACGATGTAGCCCAGACCTTCGGCGCCCTTCCCATCGCCACCCCAGTTGTAGATCGCCGAGTCATAACGCTGGTCAACCATCGTGCGGGCCGCCATGGTCAGGGACGTGGTCGGGTCGATGTACAGGGGGAAGCGGGTCGTGGAACCGGTCAGCAGTGCCTCGTCAGGCACCACGCTCAGCGCTGTCTGACTCACGGCCATCTGCATCGGCGCCACCCGGTCACCTTCCCGAGGCCCACGCACCCGGTCACGCACCGGCACGATTCCGGCACCATCGGCGCCGGAATCCCACATCGACGGCTGCGGGGCACCGAACACCGGCACGCCGTGGTTATCCACCGCCACAAGGCCGCCGCCCTGGGGACGGACGCTGACACCGTCCAAGCGCATCCCGAGCGTGACCTGCCGCAGGGAAGGGTTCCGCGCCGCCTGGCTGGTCTTGACGACGAGCACTTCGGAGAAGCTCTGCTCAGCGGCGGCAACGACCAGGTCGACCCCCGGGAAGACCTCTCCATAGGTCGCTGTGCTCCCGGACAGCGTTGGCGACGGCAACGACCGTGGCCACCACAGCTCGATGGACCGACCGGCCCGGGAGATCCGCGCCAGCGGTGCGTCGCTGCCACCGCCGGAGAAGGACATGTCCGCGATCGCTGCCTTCGGGGCAACCAGACCATCCGTACCGCGCACCAGCGTGGTGTCGACTGCGACCCAGGCGCCCCCCTTGCGCGCCCGCACCGGCACCGCCGACGCCTCCAGGGTGAAGGTGCCGTCGGGGTTCGCGAACGTCTGCTCCGCCTCTGTCGTTTTCTCTGGTACGACGACCCGCACACCGGTACGTTTCGCCTCCTCAGAGGGCGTTTCGGCGCCGGACTCGGCCGCTGCCGGCAGCGAGGGCGTCAGGGTGGCGACGCACGTACCCGCCAAGAGAAGTGCGACCACCAACCAGCGGGAAGCCGTGGTGCGGGCCGCACCCGGTACGGACCTGCCCACACCACGGCCAGACTTCACTGTCGCCACGGCGACCTCCCCATACCCGCGTCCAACTGCGAAGCTGGACGAACCCGGGGCCAACCACGAGGCGGTCGGCCAGTGACTCCCCGATCAGGGAGGCTGCCACCCCGACCTTGCAAAAACCTTGACGAAACCTTGAGACGGCCGTCGATACGTGGTGTGCTCGTACGCGCACTGGGGGCAAGGGGCGGAATCTCGGTATGGAAGCGGTACAAGTACGGCTGCTCGGGCCGGTCGAGCTGTCAATCGACGGCCAGCTCGTCGACGCCGGTTCGCCGAAACAGCGCTGCGTGCTCGCGGTGCTCGGACTCGCCGCCGGTAGCGCGGTCCGGCCCGAGACGCTGATCGACCGGGTCTGGGGCGAGGCGCCGCCGCGCAGCGCCCGCGACACGCTTTACACCCATATCGCCCGGCTTCGTGCGCTGCTGCCAGCCGGCGTACTCGATCGCGGCTCGGCGGGGTACACACTCACGGCCGAGGTCGACGCACTCCGGTTCCGGGAGCTGGTCGACCAGTCACGGCGCGCCAGCGACCAGGACAAACCCCGCCTGCTGCGAGAAGCGATCGGCTTGTGGCGTGGCGTACCGCTGACTGGAATTTCCGGCGAATGGGCTGAAACGGTACGCGACAGCCTTGACCGACTGCGGCTCGACGCGCTCGTCGACCGGATCGATCTGGACCTGCGCGCCGTCCGGGTCGCGCCGGAGTTGATCGGTGAGCTGACCGACCTGGTGGCGGCGTACCCCCTCAAGGAGCGCTTTGCGGGCAGGCTGATGAAGGCGCTCTACCGCGGTGACCGGGCAGAAGAAGCCTTGTCTGTGTACGAGCGGACCCGCCGCCACCTCGCCGAGGAGCTCGGCAACGACCCCGGCCCCGAGCTGCGGCGGCTGCACCAGCAGATCCTGCGACAGGACCCGGCGCTGGGTGGCCTGGCCGCCGCGATCCAGGCGCCCGTGCCGCGCCAGCTGCCGATCGCCCCGGCGGTGTTCGTCGGGCGCGCGCCGGAGATCGCGGCGGCAACTGAGGCGCTCACCGCCGACGGCCGGTACGCCCCACCCGTGGTGGCGATCAACGGCCCGGGCGGGGTCGGCAAGTCGGCGCTGGCGCTGCGGGTGGCGCACGCCGTCGCCGAGCGCTACCCGGACGGGCAGCTGTATCTGGACCTACAGGGTTCCAGCCCCGGCCTGGCGCCGCTGCCGCCGTTGGAGGCGCTCGGGCGGCTGCTGCGCGGGCTCGGCGTACCGGGCTCGGCGACGCCGGCCGATCTGTCCGAGGCGGCGGCGCGGTACCGGTCGCTGCTGGCCGACCGGCGGGTGCTGGTGCTGCTGGACAACGCGGCTGACGCATCGCAGGTCCGGGCGCTGCTGCCGGGTCACGCCGGCTGCGGAGTGTTGATCACGAGTCGTACGGTGCTCGCCGGGCTGGACGACGCGCGGCACCTGGCGCTGGACGTACTGGACCCGGCCGAGTCTGCCGACCTGTTGTCGTTACTGGACCCGGCCGGGCGTCCGGCGCTGGATCCGCAGCGGGCCGAGATGCTCGCCGACCTCTGTGGACACCTGCCGCTGGCGCTGCGGATCGCCGCCGCCCGCATCACCAGCCGCCCCGACTGGTCGCTGGCGACCTTTGTGGACAGGCTCGCCGACGAACAGCACCGGCTGGATCAGTTGGGACATGCTGATCGTTCGGTACGCGCCTGCTTCCAGACCTCGTACCAGGCGTTGGAGCGGGGCGATGCCGGTGACCAGGCCGCCGCGGCGGCGTTCCGGTTGCTCGGCCTGCCGGACGGACCGGACATCAGCCTGCCGATCGCCGCGCGGCTGCTCGACGTACCACCGGCGTCGGCGGAGCTGACCCTGGATCGGCTGATCGATGCGCAGCTGCTCGCCAGCCCCGAGCCGGCCCGCTACCGCATGCACGACCTTCTCCGCCTCTACGCGCGCGAACTCGCCGGCGCGGAAGCCGACGGATACGCCGCCCTGGAACGCACCTGGCGCTGCTACGTCGCCACCGCCGCGCATGCCGCTCAACTCCTGCGCCCCGGCCGCCGCAAAGACCTAGTGGTGTACGACGAAGCCGACGCCCTCCCACTCACCGACCACCGCGATGGCCTCATGTGGCTCAGCACCGAAGCTCCCAACCTCCTCGCCGCCGCCCACGAGGCCGCGACCGCTCCCGGCGACCTCCCCAACGTCACGGTGAGACTCGCCCATGCCCTGTTCGGCTACATGCATACCAATGTCCATTGGCGACCGCTCCACGAACTCGACATGACCGCCTTGGACATCGCACGTGCTCGGAGGGATCGGCCCGCGGAGGCTCAGCTACTCAGCGACCTCGGAGTGATGGTCTGGCGCACCGGCGATGGCGATCGGGCCGTCACCTTGTTCGCGAAGTCTGTCGACCTCCGTCGTGAAATCGGCGACGCCCTAGGAGAGGCGTTCAGCCTCTTTAACCTTGGAAGTGCCTATAACGAGCGGGGCGACCTCGACAAGGCACGGCCCTGCATCGAGGCAGTGCTCGATATCAGCAGGGCAACTGGGTATGAGTCCGGCGAGGCTCTCTCACTCAACACCCTCGGAGATCTCCACCGGAAGCTCGGCCACTTGGAATCGTGTACAGCTCATCTTCGTGCATCATTGGCGATCTACCGGCGCCTGGGCGACACGCTAGGTGAAGCGTTCGCACTCCGTTCGCTGGGTGACGCGCACATAGCCCAGAATCAGATCAGCGATGCGATTGCGTGTTTCGAGGAAGCATTGGCGATCCATCGGGCGCGTTCATCTGCGGTGGAAGCCGCCTGGAATCTGGTGCGCTTGGCTGAGGCGTACCGCCTCGCACATGACTTGGGGCGGGCACTTGAAGCGGGCCGGGAAGCACTCAGTGTTGGCCGCCTTGTCGGCACTCTTATGGAACAGGCCCTGGCCCTTCGCCAGCTCGGCTACATCCGCTTGGACCTGGGCGACTCAGCCGCTGCACAGTCACATTGGCGTGACGCGCTTCCCATCTTCGAACGGCTCGGTGCCGAGGAGACTGCCGACGTCCGGCGACTCCTGCTACTCACCGAGTCAGGCGACCCTGACCCGGGAGGTGGCGACCAGCCGACCGCCAATCTGCTGGCGTGACTGATCATGCGCGCGGGCGAGCCTTGCTGGCTCAGTCGGGGCGCCAACACCGGGGACGTCGAGCAGCGCGTCAGCCACATCCGACTCGATCGCGTGCTCGACCTCCCCGAACACGGCCGACTCAAAGGCACCCGTCCTCTACAAAGATCACTTCGTCCTGTTGCGACGGGAATGATCGCGGATCGATAGGTGATCTATCGGAGTCCGGCAATTACAGGCCGTAAATTCTCGCCGCCCTGATCGAGCGTGAACCCCCGAATGCGACCACGCAGCGTGTAATAGAGGTCACCACTTCGGCCCGGGGCCTGATCTATTCGGGCCCGGGTTCCCACTCCAGTCGACATGGCTATTGGCAGCAAATTACCCTTATCCCAGTCTCAATAGGCAGCAGAGCCCAGAGGAGGTGGCAACAAGCAGCGTCGTGGTCGTCACTCAGCGGAGTCAATTTGGGAGCGGGCACCTACGGAACGTAACCATCGGGCGACCTTAGCCACCTGTGGCCGTATTCGTCAGATAGCGATCATCGGCGACCAAGTCTGGGCGGTAACAATACGAACGAGGTGTGAAATCCTCGAAAGTTAGTTCACTACGACTGTAACGAAGCGTTTGCGAGAAAGGAGACCACCATGCGCGCCGACTGGCAGTGACCCCACCAGACCCAGCACCCCAACCCCGAACGGAGACCACCATGCGCGCCGACTGGCAGTGACCCCACCAGACC
>JBOGDF010000083.1:0-17198 GCA_050701635.1 Micromonosporaceae bacterium
CAGACGACGACCGGCGGCGTTGGAGAACCGTCCGAATACAACACCGGTATTCGGACGAACCTCCGCCTTGCCGGACCGCCGCCTGGCACCTGTCTCGCTCGACCAAGATCCACAGGACAGGCCCTAGTTCAGGGCTTCGGTGATCGCCCGGACCGCCGCCTCGTCGGTGACGGTGCGGGCGTACTCCGGCGGGTGCAGCGTCCCTCCCAGGTGGACGGACGGGTTGCGGTGCCGTACCGGGCTGTCCACGGTGGTGCCGGCGGAGAAGTGCAGCTCCCGTACGCCGGTCTGCACCACGATCCGGCGTACGTTGCGCGGGGTCACGCCGCCGCCGGCCATCACGGTGAGCCGGTCGCCGGCCTGGCGTACCAGGGTCTGGATCAGCAGCGCGCCGTCCAGCGCGCTGCGGTCCTGCCCGGAGGTGAGCAGCCGGCGTACGCCGAGCCCGATCACGTCCTCCAACGCGGTGGCCGGATCCCGGGTCAGGTCGAACGCGCGGTGGAACGTCACCGACAGCCCGCCCGCGGCGGCGACCAGCTCCCGGCACAGCGGCACGTCGACGTCGCCGTCCGGGGTGAGCGCGCCGACCACCACGCCGTGGGCGCCGGCGTCGCGTACCGCCGAAATATCGGTGAGCATCGCCTCCCGCTCGGCCGCGTCGTAACAGAAGTCGCCACCCCGCGGCCGGATCAGTACGTGCGTGGTGATCCGGCTGGCGGCCAGCGCGGCGGTCACCAGCCCCACACTCGGGGTCAGGCCGCCCTCGAACAGGCCGCTGCAGAGCTCCACGCGGTGGGCGCCGCCCCGCTCGGCGTTCCGTACCCCCGCCACGGAGTCGACGCACACCTCGTACCGGTAGTCCATGGCCGGACCCTAACCGGCCCTCCACCGTGGTGCGGGCGGAGGGCCGGAAGTGGATCAGAGTGGGGGTCAGAACTGCAGCGCCCACCGGTCGATGTAGCCGGTGTCGTACGTCGCCACGTCCTGCACCCGCAGCCGCCACGTGCCGTTGGCGACTTCGCTCGACGCGTTCACGGTGTACGTCTTCAGTACGTTGTCGCCGCTGTCGCTGTTCGGGAAGTCCTCCAGCAGGTAGACCGTGCCGTCGGGGGCGATCAGCGAGAGCACCAGGTCACCGCGCCAGGTGTGCTTGATGTCGACCTCGACCTTGAGGCCGGTCGGCGCGTTGCCTGACATCCCGGTCGCGTTCACCGACGAGTACACCGTGGTGTTGTCGCTGATCGTGACGTTGGTGGCGTTCTCGAAGCGGGGGCCGGTGGGCGGCGGCGGGGTGCCGCCACCGTTGTCGATCATGCTGCTGATCTGCGGGTAGATCAGCGCCATCCGGGCACCCTCGTTGGGGCAGCCGCCCAGGTGGTGCAGCGCGATCACCTTGTGGTCGGCCGCGAGCACCGGGGAGCCGGAGTTGCCGCCGGAGGTGTCACACGAGTAGCCCATGTTGTACGAGTCGCTCGCCGCGTTCTTCACGGTGCACAGCGCGCCGCCCTGGGTGTCCTCGTAGATCGACAGCCGCTTCGGCTTGCCGTCGCCGTGGCCCGGGATGTAGATCCGCTCGCCGGTGGTGGGCGCCCGGGTGTGCAGGTAGAGCGTGCCGTACTGGGTGATGTTGCTGAAGTTGTTGACCGAGTAGAGCGTGTAGTCCAGGCCGCTGCCACCGTCGCCGCTGGTCTTGTACATCGTGGCGCCGCTGACCTTGGTGCCGGCGCCGGGGTTGTTGCCGCCGCAGGTCGCGCACTGGTAGTTGAACTGCGACTCGCTGCCGGTCACGTCGGACTGGCTGCCGATGCAGTGGTTGTTGGTCAGCATCCGGTTGGTGGTGCCGACCCGCCAGGTCGTACACAGGCCGCCGCCGCCGATCAGCAGCCGCGCCACCGCGTTGCCCTTGGCGTACTCGGTGGGGTGGCTGGACTGGTAGCAGACCACGTCGCGCCGGGCGTCGGTGCCGCAGACGCTCATGATCGACGGGTTGTGGGCCTCGATCTCCTGGGGCGTGTAGCCGCGCCAGAACTTGTCGATGGTCGCCGCGGTGCCAGGGCTGCGGCGGGTCGAGTGCACGGTCACGACCGCGGTGTCGCCGTCGATCGACATCGCCCAGAAGCCTTGGCCTGCCGGGTCCGTGGTGTAGTCGGAGCTGTTGGCGCCGCCGTACCGGTAGGACTCGGTGCTGTCGGGGCTGCTGACGGTGACGTACTCGCCGGCGTTCAGCCGCAGCGAGCTGAAGTGCACCTTCACGTACGTCGCGCCGAAGTGCTTGATGACCTGCTGCCGCCCGGCGTACGTGAGCGAGCTGGACACCGTACGCAGCTCACCGGCGGTGGTGACGTTCTCCTTCGCGAACTGCTGTGCCTCCGGCGCGCGCTGCGACTCCGGTGTCGTGCTCGGACTCGCGTCGCTGACACCGGTCAGCGCGCCGAGGATCAGGGCGCCGGCCCCGACCACGACCGCTAACCGGCGCAGACTGGTGTGTGCCATCGGTTGCTCCTCCCCAGGAGTGGTACGGCGCTCTGCCGTACCGGATGAGACCCGGCAGTGCCGGTGTCCCATTCAGGACATTGTGGAGGAAAGCGTGAGCGGGAAAACCCGCCAATTCCGCGTACTCCCGCGTAAGTAGACGCCGTCCGGGCTGATCTTGGGGTTTTGGCTGCCGGTGGGGCGTTCGGGGCAACCAAAACCCCAAGATCGTTACAGGGTGTACGGCGCTGTCGGTTAGAGTTTCCGGCAGCGCCGTATGGCCGAGAGGAGGTGAGCGCGATGTTCTCCGTCATTTCTGCGCGCTCCCACCCGGCCCGGGCGCTGGCCTGACCCGGGAGCGCACCGCTTCCTGGAGGAATCAGTGACCGATCTGGTCATCCGCCCGCTCGAGCTGGGCGAAACCGAGCTTTTCCTGTCCCTGTCCGACCCCGGGCTGGTCGGCGTCGCGTCGATCGGCCGGGACTATCGCGAATTCCTCGACAAGCGCGAGTACCGCCCGGAGTGGAGCTGGGTGGCGCTGCGCGATGGCGAGGTGGTGGCCCGCGCCGCCTGGTGGGCCGGCCCGGACGATGCCGAGCCCCGTACCCTCGACTGGTTCGACCTGGACGATCCCGAGGTGGGCGTGGCGCTGCTGCGGGCGGTCCCGTGGCACGGCGAGACCGACTTCTGCCTGATCCTGCCGGCCGGCTGGCGGGACCAGCCGGCGGCACGCCAGGCCGCCGAGCTGCGGATCGACACCGCGCAACGCGCCGGCATGAAACCCCTGGTAGAACGCCTGCGGTACGCCTGGACCCCGGACGACGGGCTGCCGGAACGCCCCGGCCGCCTGGTCTACCGGTCCGAGCCCGACGACACGGTGATCTTCGACGTGCTGCGCCGGGTGCACAGCGTGACGCTGGACGCGCACGCGCTGCGGGCCACCGCGGAGAAGGACCTGGACGCCGCCGCGCAGGAGGACCTGGACTTCCTGCACTGGATGCCGTCGCCGCGGGAGTGGTGGCGGCTGGCGTACACCCCGGAAGGGGAGTTGGTCGGGATCACCGTGCCGGGCCGCAACTACCACGCGCCGGTGATCGGCATCGTGGGCGTGGTGCCGGAGCAGCGCGGCCACGGCTACGGCTACGACCTGCTGGTCGAGGCTACCCACCTGCTGGTCGCCGAGGGTGTCGACCAGGTCGTCGCCGAGACCGACGCGACCAACACCCCGATGGCGGCCGCGTTCGCCAAGGCGGGTTACCCGATCACGCAGGAGCGCGTCTACCTGGTGTGACCTGACGCCCGGCTCCGGTGCCAGCGCGGTGCCGGAGCCGGGCGTCAGTCCCGAACGGGCCGGTTGATGCCGGTCTCGTACGCGAAGATCACCGCCTGGATCCGGTCGCGTAGCCGCAGCTTCATCAGGATCCGCTTGACGTGGGTACGGATGGTCGACTCCTCGACCACCAGCGCGGCCGCGATCTCCCGGTTGGACAGCCCGCGGGCGAGCAGCGCGAGCACCTCGCGTTCCCGCGGCGTCAGCCCGTCGAGCGCGGACCGGTCCGCCGGCGCCGGCGCGGGCTGCCGCGCCATCCGGTCGATCACCCGCCGGGTCACCGACGGGGCGAGCAGCGCGTCGCCGTCGGCGATGGTGCGTACCGCCGCGATCAGCTCTTCGGGTCGGGTGCGTTTCAGCAGGAACCCGGAGGCGCCGGCGCGCAGCGCACCGAAGATGTAGTCGTCCTGCTCGAAGGTCGTCAAGATCAAGACCTTTGTCTCCGGGTACGCCGTGAGCAGCTCCGCCGTGGCGGCGATCCCGTCCAGGTCGGGCATCCGTACGTCCATCAGCACCACGTCCGGCGCCAGCCGCCGCGCCTGCGTGACCGCCTCCCGGCCGGTCGCCGCCTGCCCCACGACCTCGATCTCGGGGTCCACGGTGAGCAGCTCCACCAGCCCCGCCCGCATCAGGTGGTCGTCGTCGGCGATCAGCACCCGGATCACGGGCGGTGACCCCCGTACGGGATCCGCGCGTACAGCCGGAAGCTGCCGTCGGCACGGCTGGCGTCGAGGCTGCCCCCGAGCAGGGTGGCGCGCTCCCGCATCCCGATCACCCCGTGCCCGCCGCCGTCCCGCGGGGCTGCGGACGGTGGCCATTCCGGTGTGGCCGGGAGTGGGTTGGTGACGGTGAGGTCGAGGCCGGTCTCGCCGTAGTCGAGGGTGAGTGTGGCGCAGCCGGTGCCGTGCCGGGCCGCGTTGCCCAGCGCCTCCTGCAGGATCCGGTACGCGGCCTGGTCGGCGGGGCCGGCGAGCGGGCGCGGCGTACCGGTGCGGTCGACGGTGACGGTCAGGCCGGTGCCGGCGTGGCGGGCGATCAGGGTGTCGAGCGAGGCGAGCCCGACCGGGGCGGTGCCGGCGCTCCCGTCGCGCAGCGTGGCGACGATCTGGTCGATCTCGCCGGCGGTGTGCCGGGCCAGCTCCTCGATCGCGGCCAGCGCCGGCAGCGCCCGCTGCGGGTCCTGCCGCAACCGGGCGGCACCGGCCCGTACGGCGATCACGCTGACCGCGTGGCCGGCCGAGTCGTGCAGGTCGCGGGCGATCCGGGCGCGCTCCTCGGCGACCGCGAGCAGGCGTTCCCGTTCCGCGTCGCGTTCCGCACGCAGGGCGCGTTCCCGCAGCTCAGCGAGCTGTTCGCGGCGCAGTCTCGTACGGTCTCCGGCGAACCAGGCGGCCGCCATGGCGACCCCGGTGTGCAGCTGCGCGACGCCGGGTACGCCACCCTGCGCCCACCCGCTCGCGACCAGGTACGCCAGCAGCAGCCCGACCACGGTCACGGTGGTGCCGGTGGTCCACGGCGCCCGCTGGTCCCGGCTGGCGGTGAGCAGGTAGAGCGCGGCGGCAGGCCCGAGCGGCAGATCGATCGGATACCCCAACCCCGCCAGCAGTACGGATGCCGCCGCGGTCACCGCGTACACCCCGAGGGGAGAGCGGCGCCAGACGACCAGCGGGACGGTTGCGCACAGCAGTAGCCCGGCGGCGACCGGGTCCAACCCCGAGACGGCGGGAGCCAGCGACGTGGCGCCGCCGTGCAGCAGCTGGATCAGCGACCCGAGCAGCGCCACCGCCGCGATCCCGACGTCGAGCAGCGCCCGGCTGCCCGGCCGGCTCGCGAAGAGCTCACGGGCGGTCGGGGCGGCGCTGACCGAAGACCCGGCGCTGACCGAAGAACTGGCGCTGACGGTAGACATGGCGCTTGCGACGTTACCGGCGCGGCCGGCCCACCGAGTCGCCCCGGCGGAGGACGCGGGTCCACAAAATGGTTACGCCGATTTCCCTACGCAGGGCGTTTCCGGGCGTACCGCCGGTTCGTAGTGTCGGGTCCATGGACGACAACGATTCCGGTACGCCGCGCTGGGTGTGGGTGATCGGGCTGGTCGTACTGGTGGTGGTGCTGGTGTTCGTCGCGGTGATGCTGGTCGGCGGCGGCGACCACGGCCCGTCCCGGCACGTGCCGCTCGGCGGCAGCTCCGAATCCGGCTCGACGACATCCGGCTCGAAGACGCTGTGGAGGTAGCCCGTGGAAACCGCGATCCAGGTCAGTGACGTCGTCAAGGCGTACCCGGTGAGCGACGGTGAGTTCGTCGCCGTCGACCGGCTCAGTCTCGAGATCGCGGCGGGCGAGTTCGTCGCGATCGTCGGGCGGTCCGGCAGCGGCAAGACCACCCTGCTCAACCTGCTGGCCGGCATCGACCGCCCCACCTCGGGGACGGTACGGGTGGCCGGCGCCGACCTCGGCGGGCTGTCCGAGAACGGCCTGGCGAGCTGGCGCGGCCGGTACGTCGGGCTGGTGTTCCAGTTCTTCCAGCTGCTGCCCACGCTGACCGTCGCGGAGAACGTGATGCTGCCGATGGACTTCGCCCGTACGGTCCCCGCCGCCGAGCGCCGCGACCGCGCGCTGGCGCTGCTGGAGCGGGTGGGCGTGGGCGACCAGGCCGACAAGGTGCCGGCCACGCTCTCCGGTGGCCAGCAGCAGCGGGCCGCGATCGCGCGGGCGCTGGCGAACGATCCGCCGATCCTGCTCGCCGACGAGCCGACCGGCAACCTCGACTCGCACACCGCCGAGGCCGTACTGCGGCTGTTCGGAGAGTTGAACGCCGACGGGCGGACGATCGTCGTGGTCACCCACGAACGCGATGTCCGCTCCGTCGCCGGGCGTCAGGTCACGCTGCGGGACGGCCGCGTGGTCGCCGAGGACCCTGGCATGAGCGGCGCGCGGGACGGCGGAGCGGTCGCCGGAGGCCCGGCATGAGCGGCGGCGTACTGGCGGTCAAGCTGCGCCGGGACCTGCGGGCGAGCTGGTCGCGGTTCGTGCTGATGGCGGTCGCGATCACGGTCAGCCTGGTGGTGTTCGGCGGGGTGCTGTTCGCGTACGGCGCCAGCGCCCGGGAGACCGGTCGCGCGTACCTCGACACCGCGCCGGCCTCGGCGACGATCCTGCTGGACCGCGGCGTGCCGGCGGCGGAGATGGCGGAGATCGCGACCCGGGCTGGTGAGCTGCCGGGGGTGATCGAGGCGGCCGGGCGTACCCAGTTCACCAGTGCCGTCACGGTGGCGGGCGAGCGGCGTACCCAACAGTTGCAGGTCTTCGTCGCCGCGCCGGACGATCCGATGCGGCTGGCGCGGGTCGAGGTGAAGGGCGGCAGCTGGCCGCCAGCGCCGGGAGAGATCCTGCTCGACCGGGACAGCCTGACGCTGCTCGGCCTCGCGGTCGGCGACACCCTCACCGTCGAGACCCCGACCGGACAGCCCGCGCGGGTACGCGTCGCCGGCGTCGCGTACGACCCGGCCCTGGCTCCCGCGCCGCAGGAGCAGACCGGCCACGGCTACCTGTCGACCGCGACCCTCGCGGCGTCGGAGCCTGCCGCCGCGCTGCTGGACCAGCTGAAGTTGCATATCGCGGACGACGGGCAGAGCACGCCGAGCCGGGACCGGGAGGCGGTCGTCGCCGCCGCCAGCGAGGTCGGCGAGTGGCTGCAGCGGGAGTACGGCATGGCGGTACGCGAGATCCAGGTCCCCGAGCCGTACGCCCATCCGCACCAGGGGCAGGCCGACGCGCTGCTGCTCTCGTTGCTGGCCGGCGGCGCGGTGGCGCTGCTGCTCAGCACCATCCTGGTGGCGACCATGCTGAACGGGCTGTTCACCCAGCAGATCCCGCAGATCGGCATCCTGAAGGCGGTCGGCGCGCGGTCCGGGCGGATCGGCCGGTTCTACCTCACGATGACGCTGATCGTGGCGGCGGCCGCGACCGTGCTGGCGGTGCCCCTCGGGATCGCGGTCGGCCGCGCCGGGACCGCCGCGGTGCTGCAGTTCCTCGGGATCGAAGCGCGGAGTCTCGCCGCGCCCTGGTGGACGTACGTGATCGTGCTCGCCGCGGGGCTGCTGTTGCCGCCGGCGATGGCGCTGGTCCCGCTGGTGAAGACCAGCCGCACCACCGTACGGGCCGCGATCGACCACCACGCCGGCGCGAACCCGCGCGCGACCAGCCGGCTGCTGGCCCGGATGGGACGCCTACCCGGCCTGGACCGGGGGCTGCTGATGGCGCTGCGCAACACGATGCGGCGCCCGGCCAGGTTCGTGTTGACCGTGGGGCTGCTGGCCAGCGCCGGCATGGTGTTCGTGGCGGGACTGTCCACTGGGGACGGTCTGCGCGCGATGGTGAGCGAGTCCGGCGAGCAGCGCAGCTGGGATGTCGAGGTACGGCTGGCCACGCCGATCCCGGTCGACACGCTCACCGGCATCGCCGGCCGGGTGCGCGCCGTCGACCGGGTCGAGCCGTGGACGATCGTCAAGGCCGGAGTGGCCGGCCCGCGGCAGATCCCGGTGTCGCGTACCTACCCGGACCAGGGGCACGGCGGGATCGCGGTGACCGCCGTCCCGTCCAGCGCCCGGTTCACGCCGCCGAAGCTGCTGGAAGGCCGGTGGCTGAAGCCCGGTGAGACCGGCGCGATCGTGCTCAACCAGGTGGCGCGGGCGCTCGCCGTACCGGACGTACGGGTGGGCGACACGGTGCAGCTGTCGGTCGGCGGGAAGTCCACCCAGTGGCGGGTCGCCGGGATCGCCCAGGAGCGGGCCGGCAGCGGCGGCACGTACGTCACCGCGGAAGGCTTCGCCGCCGCGACCGGCGGGCCGGTCCGCGCCAACACGCTGCGGCTGTCCACCGACCGGCACGACGAGCGGACCCGCCAGGCCGCCGCCGACGCCGTACGCGAGGCGCTGTCCGACGCCGGCATCGAGGTACGCTCCGCCGCCTCGGTCAGCCAGGGCGAGGCGGTCGCGGAAGGGCACACCGGCCCGATCATCGCGATCGTGGTGGCGATCGCGGTCGCCATGGGGCTGATCGGCTGCATCGGGCTGGCGTCCACGATGAGCACCAACATCCTGGAGCGGACCCGCGAGTTCGGCGTACTGCACGCCATCGGAGCCCGCCCGAAGGTGGTACGCCGGGTGGTGGTCGCGGAGGGCGTGTTCCTGGCGCTGGCGAGCTGCGTGGTGGCGGTGGTGCCGGCGCTGGTGCTCACCGCCGCGATGGGCGCCGGGATCGGCAACCTCTTCATGTACGCCGCGCTGCCGTACCGGATCTCGCTGCTCGGGGCGGTGCTGTGGATCGTGATCGTGGTGGTGGGCGCCGTCCTGGCCACCGAGGCCGCCGCCTCCCGGGCCGCTCGCCTCACCGTACGGGAGGCCTTAACGTACCTGTGATGGTGACGTGGCCAAAGCGCCCCGGGCCTAGGCGACCGGCTCGGCGACCGGCACGTACACCCGCCGCAGGTACGGGCGCTGGATCACCACCGCCACGCTCCGGTGCCCGTCGAAGACGTCTTCCAGCTCGCCGGTGACGGTCAGCTCGAGCTCGCCGACCTTGTCGATCCCCATCGGGACGCTGCGTACCAGGTCGATCACCTGGTCCTCCTGGTACCACCGGACGATGTCGGGATTCGCCGCGGCCTGCAGCTCCAGGTTGGGCTGCTCGGCGGTCACCCACATCACCGCGCCGCCCTGCTCGTACCCGAGGGTGAGGTGCACCTCGCCGCTGTCGGCCACGGCGGAGAAGCTCTCCTGCACCCGGGTCTCGCCGCGCCGCTTCTTGGTGAAGCGCTGCGACCTGGTCACCTCGGCGAGCACGCTGTCGGCGTACTTGCCCGGGACGCTGTCCGGGTCCTCGGTGTATGCGTGCAGGTGCATGTGGGCGAGGGTGCCGGTATCGCGGTGGCGGGCCTGCGAGACGAAGGCGACGTAGCTGAGCTGGCTGAGCCCGGTGGCCGGGCCGTCGGCGGTGTGGACGGCGTGCACCTCGTGGAACGGGACCAGCAGGTTCGCGCCGCGCAGCGACGTACCCCGAAGATCATCTCCTGTGTACGGGGCCAGCTCCCAGCCGTCCGGGAGCCGGCGCTGCAACGCGTCCGGGTTGGCTTCCACGGCGAGCATCGTGCGGCTGCCGGCGATCCCGTCGGAGTACGTCAGGTCGGATCGGGTGCTGTCCATGGGGGTCTCCCTCGTGGCTCGGCGCCTGCGGTTGCCCGGGGCGCTCCAGATACGAACAGTTGCTTGAAGAAACTGAACCGTACAACAGGTCAGTCTCGTCACGCAACTGTTTGCGGTACGCTGGTTGCATGCTGCACTCCAGGTATCCGGACCAGGTCTGCTCGATCGCGCGCACCCTCGAGGTGATCGGGGAGCGCTGGTCGCTGCTGATCGTCCGTGACGCGCTGGCGGGGCTGAGCCGGTTCGAGGAGTTCCAGCGCAGCCTCGGGGTGGCGAGAAACGTGCTCTCGGCACGGCTCGAGCACCTGGTCGCCGAAGGCGTGTTGGCGCGCACCCCGTACGGCCCGAGCGGCCGCCGGCAGGCGTACCGGCTCACCGACAAGGGCCGCGAGCTGGCGACCCCGGTGATCGCGCTGATGAGCTGGGGCGACCGGCACTATCTCGCGCCGGGCGGGCCGCCGCGCCAGGTCGAACACGCCGGCTGCGGCGGGGAGATCGAGCCCCGGCTGGTGTGCGCCGACGATGGCCGCGCGGTCGGCGTATCCGACGTCAAAGTGCTGCCCGGGCCAGGCTGGCCGCACCCGCACGACTGACGCCCCCGCCGCCTCCGCACGGTTGACCCGCTGTCTCGACCCGTCACCCGCCACCGTCATCGAGTAGGTGGGCTTTCGGCAGGCACTGTCCACACTGCGGCTGGGAAGCCGATTCCCAGCGCCGCACGATGGACAATGCTTCCCGGCCGGCCGGGGAGTGGGGTCAGCGGACGGTGAAGGTTGCGGTCTGGTCGCCGACCACCATCCGGTACGCACCGGGCGCCACCCGGCGATCGCCGGCGCCTCCGATGTCGCCGACGGTGACGGCGAGCCGGGACACCGGCACGTCGACCTGTACGGTGGCGCGTTCCCCGGCGTCGAGGCGGATCCGGGCGAAGCCGACCAGCCGTTTCGCCGGCGCCAGCACGGTGCTGACCGGCTGCGAGACGTACACCGGCACCACCAGGTCGCCGGCCACGCCGCCGGTGTTGGCGACCGGGACGCTGACCCGGATCCGGTCCCGCGCCCCGACCGTGTCACGGTCCAGCGCCGGCTTCCCCGTGGTGTACGAGGTGTACGACAGCCCCGCCCCGAACGCGTACGCGGCGTGGTAGTTCGACTCGGGCCCGCCGTTGGTGCCGGGCAGCTGCTGGTAGTGCAGCGGGTCGTTGCCGAGGGCCTTCGGCCACGACACCGGGAGCCGGCCGCTCGGGTTCACCGCGCCGTACAGCACGTCGGCCACCCCGTCGCCGCCCTCGGTGCCGGGCAGCCACGCCATCACCAGCGCGTCCGGCTCCGCCGCCTCGCCGAGCACCAGCGGCCGTCCGGCCACCACTACCTCGACCACCGGCGTGCCGGTGCCCTTCAGCGCCTTCACCAGCGCCTGCTGGTCCGCGGCGAGTACGGGGCGCGGCGTGTCCGCCGGGCCTTCCGAGCCGGGCTTCTCACCGACCACCACGACCACCACATCGGCGTCCGGCGCGGCGGCGACCGCCTTGCCCGGGTCCGGCTCGTGGCTGACGGCGGCCCCGGCCGGCGCGTGCGCCTTCAGCCCTTCCACGATCGTGGTCCCCGGTACGTCCACCCCGTCCGGTACGCCCTGCCACCCGATCGACCAGCCGCCCAGCTGGTTCGGCATCGAGTCCGCGCTCGGCCCCGTGACCAGCACCTTCTTCGCTCCGGTCACCGGCAGCGCGCCGTCCTGGTTGCGCAGCAGCACCAGCGACTCCGCGGCGGCGCGCCGGGCGAGTGCGGTGTCGCGTACCGCGTCGTCGGCCTCGTCGGGGTCGACGTACGGCTTGTCGAACAGGCCGAGCTGGAACTTCAGCGCCAGCACCCGCGACACCGCCTGGTCCAGCCGGGCCCGCGTGATCAGGCCGCGTTCGAGCGCGGTGAGCAGGCTGGCGTGGAAGTCCCGGTCGTCCGGCGGCAGCATCGTGAGGTCGACCCCGGCGTTGACCGCCTTCGCGATCGCGCTCGGGTAGTCGGCGGCGACGTGGTACGCGGACTGCAGCGCGCGTACGTCGTTCCAGTCGCTCACCACCAACCCCTTGAACCCCCACTGCCCCCGCAGTACGTCGGTGAGCAGGTACCGGGAGGCGTGCGCCGGGATGCCGTTGACCGCGCCGGAGTTGACCATCACGGTCAGTGCCCCCGCGTCGATCGCCTGCCGGTACGGCGGCAGCAGCGTGTCCTGCAGATACCGCATCGACAGGTCCGACGGCACCCGGTCGTGGCCGTTGCCCGGTTCGGAGTAGCCGGCGAAGTGCTTGACGGTGCCGGCGATCCGCCGTCCGCTGGAGCCGTCCTGGTAGCCCTTCACGCTGGCGGCGGCCAGCGTGCCGGCGAGCAGCGGGTCTTCGGCGTACGTCTCGTAGTAGCGGCCCCACCGGTGGTCGCGGGCGATGTCGGCGACCGGGGCGTAGTTCCAGGTGGTGCCGGTCGCCGCGGTGGCGCGCTGGGTGGAGCGGGCGACGTCGGTGACCAGCGCCGGATCCCAGGTCGCCCCGAGCCCGACCTGGTGCGGGAACATCGTCGCGCCGAGCACGTTGTTGTGCCCGTGTACGGCGTCGACGCCGTACACGATCGGGATCCGCAGCCGGGAGTGCTCGATCGCGTACCGCTGGATCGCGTTGGTCATCAGCGCCCAGTCCCGCGGCGTGTTCTTCGCCGGCGGCATCCCGCCGCCGGAGAGGATCGACCCGACCTGCTGGTCGGCGAACACCTCCTCGAGGCAGCGCGGGTTGAGCTCGCCGCCGCTCCACGTACATCCGTCGCCCTGTAGCCGGGCGACCGCGATCAGCTGCAGCTGGCCGGCCTTCTCGGCGATCGTCATCCGCCCCAGCAGGTCCGTCACGCGCGCTTGCACGCTCGCCCGGGGGTCAAGGTAGACGGCCTTGCCCGCGGTCGCCGGACCGGTGAGCGCGGCGAGTACGACGAGCCCGACCACCACCGCGACCGGCACCCGCATCCACTTCGACCTGTGATCCGTACCCATCGACCGGCTCCTCATCGACTAGACCGGCGCACCGCGGACCAGGCCGCGGCATCGACCGCACGCTATGGCCGATAACGAGTACGTGTCAATCTAAGACGTAAAAAAAGCCTCCCAAGTTTCTTTACAGTGCCGTTCTGTGGTGGTTTCCTGGTGGCACCCTGGGGAGGCGATGGCCATGAGGTGGACCCGCGCAGCGGCATCGACGGGCCGGAAGATCGGGGTTGCCACGCTGGCGGCGGGGCTGGTCGCCGCGGGGCTGGGGCTGCTGTCCCTCCCCGCGGCGTACGCCGCCGGCGAGACCGTCAACATCGCGCTGACCACCACCTCGGACGCCGGCGGCCGTACGGTCACCCGCGGGCTGGAGCCGCAGACTCCGGGCAACTTCGGGCCACCCGGCGGCGCCGCCGACCACGTGATCGCGGTCGACGAGGGCACCACGTACCAACAGTTCGAAGGGGGCGGGGCGTCGATCACCGACAGCACCGCGTGGCTGCTGCGCGGCAGCGGCATCGTCAGCCCCACCACCCGCGACGCCGTGATGCGGGACCTGTTCGACCCGGTGAACGGGATCGGGCTGAGCTTCCTGCGCAACCCGATGGGCGCCTCCGACCTGGCCCGCTACAACTACAACTACGACGACACCTGCTGCGACCTCGGCGACTTCTCGCTCGCCGCCGACGCCGACGTGATGGCGCTGACCAAGCAGGCCGAGCAGCTCAACTCCGCCGTCGTGGTGAAGGGCGTGCCGTGGAGCGCACCCGGCTGGATGAAGGACAACGGCACCATGACGAACATGGGCTGGCTGAAGTGGGAGTACTACCCCACGTACGCCCAGTACTTCGTCAAATACATCCAGGGGTACGCCGCCCAGGGCGTCACCATCGACTACATCTCGGTGCAGAACGAGCCCAACTGCTGCGGCGCCAACAGCAACTACCCGACGATGAGCTGGAACGCCTCCGGGCTGGTCGAGTTCACCAAGAACCACCTGTATCCGGCGTTCCGCGCCGCCGGCATCACCACGAAGGTGCTGGTGCACGACTGGAACTACGGCGACTACGGCCAGATCGGCTCCGGCATCCTCGCCGACGCGGGCGTACGCAACGACCCGCTCTTCGGCGGCATCGCCTGGCACGGCTACTTCGGTGACGTGAACACCGGATCCCAGGTGCACGACCAGTACCCCGGCGTGAAGCAGTACAGCACCGAGCACTCCGGCGGCACCTGGGTCTCCAACCAGCACGCCGAGGACATGCGCGACATCGTCAACTACACCCGCAACTGGAGCCGCAGCATCGTCAAGTGGAGCCTGGCGATCGACCAGAACCACAACCCGCACAACGGCGGCTGCGACGTCTGCACCGGGCTGATCACCGTCCACAACGGAGACAGCCGGCACGGGCAGGTGGACAAGACGATCGAGTACTACACCACCGGGCACCTGACGAAATTCGTCAAGCCGGGGGCGTACCGGATCGCGTCGACCGCGGACAGCACGATCCCGAACGTGGCGTGGAAGAACCCGAACGGGTCGAAGGCGCTGATCGCGTACAACCCGACGGATGGTGGCCGGTCGATCCGGGTGGACTGGGGCGGGCAGTCGTTCCGGTACACACTGCCGGCGCGTACCTCCGCCACCTTCACCTGGTCCGGTACGGCGGCCACCGCTCCGACCGGGCCGATCACCGGGCTCGCCGGCAAGTGCGTCGACGTCGCCGGCGGCAACTCCGCCGACGGCACCACGGTGCAGCTCTACACCTGCAACAACACCAACGCCCAGAAGTGGACGGTCGGCGCCGACGGTACGCTGCGCGCGCTCGGCAAGTGTCTCGATGTCTCCGGCGGCTCTACATCGGACGGAGCGAAAGTCCAGCTCTGGACGTGCAACGGCACCGGGGCGCAGCGCTGGACGTACACCTCGGCTCGGGATCTGGTGAACCCGCAGGCGAACAAGTGCCTCGACGTCACCGGCAACAACTCCGCCGACCGTACGCCGCTGCAGCTCTGGAGCTGCCACGGCGGCGCCAACCAGAAGTGGACCCTGCCGACGGCGTGAACCGGCAGGTCCGCGCGGGAGGTCCCCAGCGCTACGGATGGGGAGCGTGCCCTACAAGCGTCAGACGAGGAGCGACCGCGCCCGTTCGTCCAGGTCACGCGCGCCCGGCACACCCTTGGCGCACAACGGTGAGAGGTCTCGGCGCATGGACGCCACGGCCTTATGAGTGCGTGCTGACCCCACACCTGTTGTCACGTCCAACATCCGCCCCCAGGCAGCGCAGGCTTCTTCTAGCCGGTCCTGTTTGTACTGCATCTCTGCCTGCAACCCGTACGTCAACGCCGTGACGCGCCGGTAGGCCGGGCGTCCGGCTGCGGACCTGGCGAAGCACACCTCAGCCGCTTGGTAGTCACCGATCGCTTTCAGGGTCTTGCCGGAGTGCGAGTCGACTTGCGCTCGCGAAGGCCCCCACTGGGCAACCCAGTACGGCATCTCGCGTTCGTCCGCGTCAGCGATGATCGACTGTGCCCGGTTTACCTCGGCGGCCGCACGTGACTTATCGCCGGCGACTGCAAGGGCGCGTGCTTTCAGCACAGCGAACTGCGCGAGTGATGCGCGGTCGACCTTGCCGTGCGTGGCGAGGCGGAACGCGCGATCGGCCAGGCCGAGCGTGTGTTCGGGTTGCCGTACGTCCATGCCGTGATGGGCTAGTGCACGGAGCATGTACGCAGCGGCAAAGTCGTTGTCGGCTTCGCAGGCCAGCCGATAGCCCTGCAGGTAGTACCGCTGAGCGAGGCCGTTCTCGCCTACGTCGTGGGCTTTCCAGCCGGCGCGGTGTGCCAGACATGCGGCCAGGATCAACATTTCTCGACGCTGTTCGTCGCTGGCGAATTTGGCGTTTGTCAGCGTCGCTACGTCGGTGGTCAGGTAATGCACCAGCGTGGAGCGTCCGTGCTGTCCCCCGTACCGCTCGTCGATCATGGCGAACATGCTCGACATGTCGCGTACGGCTTTGACTTCCGTCCAGCCGACCGCCGAGCCGGACTCGGCGGCGGCCATGCGCTCCATGTACTCGCCAGCGGACCCGAGGGGCAACGCGGCGGCTGCCACCGAGTAGACAGCAGAGGTCAGGAATGCTCGCCGTCCGATGTCTGCTCTCCCCATCTTCCGCAGGATCGCGACCGGGTCGCCCTTGAGCGTCAGCCCCAGCAGTGGGTTCTCGTCAACTAACTCCACTCCGAGAACCACGCTAAGCCTCGCCAGCACGTCCGGCGAGGGCGTCACTCGCTCACCGCGCTCAATCTGGGAGAGATAACCCGGATTGATGAATGCGCGCGCCGCTGTCTGCCGGAGCCCCAGACCGGCGGCCTTCCTTGCCCGCCGTACCCGCTCACCGATCCCGCTCACGGAGCGTCACCACCCGTTTGCTGCCGTTTGCTGCCTGGCTTTCGCGGCTCTCGCGCTGCCGATATCGGCTGACGATACCGGCATGTCCCCCACCGTTCGCGAGCCAACTGAGTCCGACATCGGCGCGGCGAGGCGCGCGGTCGCCCTGCACTGCCTCGGCCTCCTCAGCCAGGAGGTTGGTGAGGATGGGTAACCGGCGCGCCCACACCTACACCATCCGGCCCTCGATTGGGGGACCGCCAATCCTCACCACGGTGGTGGACCGGAACGCCAAGACGTTGACGTTCACCACCGCGAGCGGCGAGACGTTGACCGTCGACGTACCGACTGCTCGCGCGATGTGGATCACCATCCAGGAGTCGGTCTACCAACAACGGTCACTGGAGCCCGACGGGTCGATGCTCGCCACGGCCGTCGACCGGGGCACCGGCCAGTCCACGGCCGGACGGCGAGGTTCGTGGTGACCGGGCTCAACTCGGCTGGATTCGCCGCGTACGCGCACCAGCAGATTCTCGCTGCTGACGTGATCCTCGCCAGCCACTACGCCCAGGGGCCGATGTGTTCCTGCGGCCGACCGATCCCTTGCCCGCACGTGCTCGCAGTGCGGAGGCGACGCGCGCACTTCGCGGCCCACCTAGTGCCCTGCGCCAGAGATTCGCTTGCGAATTCCGGCGCCCAGCCGGCGCCTCGCGGCGTTGTCGTCGTCGCCAATACAACACCGGTATTGGCTCCTCCTCCGCCTTGCGACGCACCACCTGGA